>JANLXV010000379.1:0-5663 GCA_031365305.1 Chitinophagaceae bacterium | reverse complement strand
GCTGGTTCAGAGAAGTGGATATTTACCATAACTGATAAGGACGGAAATATTGCGCAGAAGCAGATCGTGCTTACCGTACCATAGATCCAAATAAGTTGGGAACTAATGCGGAGAGGGTGGGAGTCGAACCCACGGTACAGTTTAACCCGTACGACGATTTAGCAAACCGTTCCTTTCGGCCACTCAGGCACCTCTCCTGCACTCAATTAAAATTGAAGGGAGGCAAAAGTAACATTTGAATTCTAAACAAAAAAGTATAATTATCTAAAGGTGAAAAGGACGTATTATCAATAAAGCGCTACTAAAAATCAAGAAGTTTTACATGGCAGCAAGCTGAACCTTTTGCTGTAGTTCTATAACACTTTCTTTAAAAAGCGTATCGGTATCCATAAGGTCTTTAACTGTTTGGCAACTATGGATAACTGTGGTATGGTCACGTCCTCCAAAATGTTCTCCAATGGTTTTAAGAGAGTTTTTTGTAAAGGCTTTTGCCAGGAACATAGAAATTTGCCTTGCCTGAACTATTTCTCTTTTACGTGTTTTTTGGAGTAGTTTATCATAGGCCACATCAAAGTAATCACATACCATCTTTTGTATTGTATCAATGGTGATTTCTTTAGATGACGATTTGATAAAATTGCGTAACACTTTTTTGGCTAATTCTAAATCAATTTCTCTCTTATTGAGCGAAGATTGTGCCAACAGGGAAATTAAAGCACCTTCCAGTTCCCTGATATTATTCTGAATATTGTAGGCAATGTATTTCACTACTTCTTTCGGCATTTCAAGGCCGTCATTCTTCATTTTTTGCCCTAAAATCTCAATTTTAGTATCGTAATCAGGTATTTGAAGATCAGCACTTAATCCCCATCTGAAACGGCTTAATAAACGCTCCTGAACACCTTCAAGATCTTTCGGTGGTTTATCTGAAGTAAGTATTAATTGTTTACCACTTTGGTGCAAATGATTAAAGATGGCAAAAAAGGCATCCTGCGATTTTTCAGCTCTGTTAAAAAACTGTATATCATCAATGATTAATACATCTATCAATTGATAAAAATGTATAAAATCGTTAATAGCATTGTTGCGGCTGTGGTCAACAAATTGATTGATAAATTTTTCCGAACTAACATATAACACTACTTTATTGCTGTGTAACCGCTTTACTTCGTTACCTATTGATTGTGCAAGGTGTGTTTTACCGAGGCCAACACTGCCATAAATAACTAAAGGATTGAAAGAAGTTGAGCCGGGTTTTTCGGCAACCGTTTTGCCGGCACGCCTGGCCACCCTGTTACAATCACCCTCAACAAAAGCATCAAATAAATACACAGGATTTAGCTGCGAATCTATCTGCATCTTTTTTAACCCGGGAATTACAAACGGGTTTTTAACCGGGTTATTTATAACAAGCGGAAAATCCATTTCATTGTTAGTATAAGATTTATAAACCTGGCCTGGCACATCTATGGTTAGTGGCTTGTTATTACTATTGCCACTGTCAACCATTATCCTGTATTCTAACCTCGCATCTTTACCCAACTCCCTTTTTAAAGTTTTGGCAAGGAGGTTTACATAATGTTCTTCAATATACTCATAAAAAAACTGGCTTGGTACCTGTATGGTTAAAACCTTGTCATTTAGGTCAACGGGCTTAATGGGTTCAAACCAGGTTTTAAAATGCTGCCACTCTACGATATCCCGGATGATGGCAAGACAATTGGTCCAAACTTTTTCGCAAACGTTCTCCATTATTACCGTAACTCGTTATATAATTTATAAAAAAATGATTACTTTCTTGTGGTTTATATTCTTGTAAAAATATTCTTGAAAGAAAATTTCAGAAGACAGCGAATATCAAATAATTAATTGAAAAAAAAATTTTTTATTCACTTGTTTTTTCTCGAATAACTACAGTGTGCACTTTCGTTAAATTTTATTTTTTTGTTTTAAAAAAATCATCGTCTGCACTTACGGGATTAATGCTGCCTGGCCGGCCTGGTGAATGAGTACATCATTCATTTTTTTATTTTTATTTGGCTATGGTTCTTAAAAAAAGTACTAACACAGTTTCCATTAATTAACCAGTGTTTGGAAGTTCCTTTGCTAATATTTTCTTTCTCACTTTATTGTATTTGCATACAAAAGCAAATTGGCTTACGCAAATAGTTACATCAGCCTTCTTTTTATTTTTTTATAAGTACACCCCATGCCTTATCCTCGCTGCCGGATCCATATATTTTTTTGTGTAGCCAAAAATTTAGCCATCACCCGGCCTTGTAACTCGATACCAGCGCAGGTTACATGAAACTTCAATTATATTTTTTAAAAAACCTTACAGTGTAAGTTTTTTGTTCTATCGGTTATTCGTAAAGTCGTAATAATTGATGATAACCGGGACGTTTGCAGGGCTTAAACACTTGGCAACACTTGCAAGCCAGGCAATAATATCAACATTGCGTATAGTTGTGGTTTACTGCGTTCATGGCTTTTATTTCAGGCGATCCTTTGTAAATCTAATAAAAAAAGTTTCCGGCAAATATCTCCGGCATCTAACAGTAACGGCGGTTTTGGCTACTGATTATTTAATTGATATGCCCTCCTTCCGGCTCTACTCTATGCTGACATTCATTATCATTTGCATCCTTTGAAAATGGTTTAAAGTCTGCTCTGTGTATTGCTAATATGAAGGATAGGTAAATGCTTTTAAACCATTAATAATAGTGTGAGTATAGTCAACTTTTTTCTGCAAAAATTATATAATGAATGGATAATTTTTTTAAAACAATCTGCTATAAACTGCAATTCAAAAAACGCCTGAAGATTCTTCTTATCAATAAAATTAGTTGAGCCATTTATTTCTATCTTTAGCCATTAAAATTTTATAGAATGAGTTACGAGCTATCAGGAAAATTAGTGGTAAAATATGATGTGATACAGCGATCAGAGACCTTTAAAACCCGTGAATTTGTTGTTGAAAAAACTGAGGATATTGGCGGTCGTGTAATTACAAATTATATTAAGTTTCAATGCGTGCAGGACAAAACCGCTATTGTGGATAATATAAATGCCGGCGACAGCATTAAGGTATACTTCAATGTAAAGGGCAATAAATGGGAAAAAGATGGCCGCACCAATTACATTACTAATCTTGATGCCTGGAAAATTGAACAGGTTTTTCAAAACAATAAAAATACTGCAGGAGATGATGGTCATTTTGAACCATTAGATACTTTCTCATCGCAATCACAAGATGCTGTTGACGATTTGCCGTTTTAAGATATAAGGCTGCTATACTTTTTAGCTTTACACCTGAGGCAGAATATGCAAAAAAAATTATTGCTTAAAATACTGCCCGCCGAAGCTGAAGACAGTAATCATATAAACCATTTAATTGCCTCAGCATCCGGGGCTAAGCCAGGCGAGGTTTACGGATATCATATTCTAAAAAAATCAATAGATGCACGGGCTAAAACAATATGGGTAATTCTCGCTGTGAATGCCTTTATTAACGAGCCTTACCAGCAACGCCAGCTATTGCTGTTTAATTTTGAAGATGTTTCAAAAGCTTGCAAATCTGTAATGATAATTGGTGCAGGCCCTGCAGGGTTATTTGCTGCCCTTACCTTATTACAACACGGCGTGAAACCAATACTTATTGAAAGAGGTAAAGACGTGAAAGCCAGGCGCCGTGATCTTGCTGCTCTAAATAAATCAGGTATTATAAACCCTGAAAGCAATTATTGCTTTGGAGAAGGCGGGGCAGGAACCTATAGTGATGGCAAATTATATACAAGAAGTAATAAAAGAGGAAATATAGATCGCATATTGCATCTTTTTGTTCACTTCGGCGCAGAAGAGAAAATACTTTACGAAGCGCATCCTCATATAGGAACTAACAAATTGCCGCAAATAATAACTGCCATGCGTGAACAGATTTTAAGCTGTGGTGGTGAAATAATTTTTGGAAAAAAAATAGTTGATGTTATTGTAACAAATCAAAAAGTTGACCGACTGATTAGTTTAGATAATGATATTTTTAAAGCTGATAATTACATATTTGCCACGGGGCATTCGGCACGGGATATTTTTATTTTGCTCGATAAAAAAAACATACAAATTGAGGCTAAACCTTTCGCCTTAGGTGTTAGGGTTGAACATCCGCAGGAAATCATCAACCAAATTCAATATCGTGTTAGCCTAAGTAGAAACGATTTATTGCCGCCCGCCTCTTACAGTTTGGTTCAACAGGTACAAAACCGTGGCGTATTTTCATTTTGCATGTGCCCTGGCGGCATTATTGCACCGGCGGCAACTAATTCAGGTGAATTAGTGGTTAATGGCTGGAGCCCGTCGAAAAGAAATAACCCTTATGCCAATAGCGGTATGGTTGTGCAGGTTGAAAAGAGTGATGTGATCACTTATTTCTCCCAACAAAAAATAAAACATGAACCAAATTCACCTCTTTTATTTATGCACTTTCAATCGCATGTGGAACAAGAATGTTTTTCGGCAGGTGGCGGCCACTTTATTGCGCCGGCGCAGCGGCTTTGTGATTTTACAACTGATAAAACATCGTCATCACTGCCGGGTTGTTCATACATTCCTGGCATTTCTTCAATCAACTTAAACCACATTTTACCTGCATTTATTAGTGATAAATTAAGAAAGGCTTTCAAAGTTTTTGGCAAGCGATTGCACCGTGGCGAAAGCTGGTTAACTAACGATGCTATTGTGGTTGCTACAGAGAGCAGGACATCGTCGCCTGTTAAAATTCCAAGACATGATGAAACACTTACTCATCCTCAAATTAATAATCTTTACCCTTGCGGAGAAGGGGCCGGTTATGCCGGTGGCATTGTAAGCGCCGCCATGGATGGCGAAAAAGTGGCGCTCGAAATTTTAAAAAAGATCAATCATTTGCAACCATAAAATAATTAAGGATAAGCAACAGTATTTAATACTTTTGCTCACCTCAAATAACTACAGCCAATGACCATTCTTGAACTGCAAAATCTAAAAAAATATTATGCAACGCAAAAAGCTGTAGACGACATCAGCTTTACCATACAAAAGGGAAGTGTCTTCGGCTTGCTCGGCCCAAACGGCGCAGGAAAAACAACTCTGCTTAGAATGATAACAGGCATTTTTTATCCTGACAGTGGCAACATTTTATTTGAAGGGAAAAAATTTAATGCCTTAAATGATATCATCAACATTGGTTATATGCCTGTAGAAAGAGGCTTGTATAAGAAAATGAAAATAGGTGAACAGGCGCTTTACCTGGCCCAGCTTAAAGGGCTGAGCAGAAAAGTGGCGATGGAAAAAATAAAAGAATGGTTTGTAAAATTTGAAATGCAAAGCTGGTGGAATAAAAAAGTTGAAGACCTGAGTAAAGGCATGAGCCAGAAATTACAATTTGTTACAACAGTTTTACATGAACCAAAACTATTAATCCTTGATGAACCCTTTAGCGGCCTTGACCCGGTTAACAGCAACCTGATTAAAGAAGAAATTTTTAAGCTGGCAAAAAACGGTACAACTGTAATTTTCAGTACGCATCGTATGGAACAGGTTGAAGAAATCTGCGACCATATCGTTCTTGTAAATAAAGGCGTGAAAATTCTCGATGGCACGGTAAAGCAAGTGAAACAGGACATGAA
>JANLXV010000235.1:0-3751 GCA_031365305.1 Chitinophagaceae bacterium | reverse complement strand
GTAAAGGAAGTTATTGAAGCTATATTGCTCAGGTTGTGCCTGATCAGGGTTCACAACTACATACACGTTGTACCAGCCATCGAGCGTACTCACGTCAATGTCTTCGTCTACATGTAGGGTGTCCCCTGCAGCCAAAGGCCTCAATTTGCTAAGCGGATAGGTGATGTAGCCACCGGAATTATCGTATAAAATGACCTTGATGGCGAGACTGTCAAAATCGACCTCCGAAACATTTTTGAAGGCAAATCCAATATGAATGAAGCCAGGTAGCTGTCCGACTAAAGGAATGGTCGTGTTGAAGGAATCTGGAATATTATAGTACAGGTTTGGAGCTACGCCTCCTTCAGGAACAGGTAAATAACTCAGATTCCAGTCGGTAAGTTGGTAAGGTGTAGCTGTAACTGAATCTGTGTTGGACATCTGTAATTTCAACTGTGGAAATTGGTTTACGTTGACTGCGGAGATGTTGAAGCTATGCTGCGTGCTGTCTAATGAATAAAGGACTGTGTCTGCTTGTCCATTTCTCACGCCAATTACATTTACAACAGCATTGTCATTGCCTGCTTCATTACTAAAACCTGTCCAGTTTACAGTTTGCCACTGCCGTGCCGGACCAAACACAGGGGAGGTAATATTTCCCTGAACATTTAAAGTATTACAATTGACAGATAGCGTGATGCGATCATACAAACCGTCGCTCAAATGAGACAACGGTGCAAATGTGGAATCACCTTTTCTAAAAGCAAAAGCCCATGTTCGTGGAAAGTAGAAAGAATCAAGATTTGTGAATCCGGCTTGTTTCAAACGGTGATAAAGCGAATTGTTGTGACCATATAAAATTGTATCGGCAGCCCAGTCTGCTGCAAAAGTATTGTAAGGATAGTCTAAGATCAGCCTTGCTGTCACAAATGAGCCTGCGGGTAGCGCATCCAAAAAGTCCATCGCATTTTTGCGGCTCGCAGCTGAAGTGTACTGATACTCAAAATTATATTCTCTGCCCGCAGCACACAAAGAAGCTGCTCCAAAAGGATTGGTCGTATTCACCCATGGTTGGAATGTGAGTGAATCAAACACATTGAAAATGATGGAAGCACCAACACAGGCACTGTAAATATAACTGGAACCATCAACTGAAATGCTGAAGTGCTGGTCTTCAGTGCCACTGCTGGGATAGATGGAATTGGTGATAAAAAGATTGTGCAATTTTTTTGTAAAAGAATAATTGCCGCTTGTGCTATCCAGAGTAAGTCTGTCTAGCCCAGACTGCAAATTTTGGTAAATATGCCCTTGTTGAAAACCTGGTGCCGCAACGTTTTTGTAAACAAAAGAGAAGTCGTTCCAATGAATCTGTCCGGTGTTTGCCTGCGCCACCCTCCAATAGTAGGTCCGGTTTTCCAGGTAAGAAATGGCCGGGTCAAATTCCAACACTCCACCAACAGAGGTAACTGTTTTGCTAATTTTAGACGAAGAATTAAAAAGAGCCGTTGTGTCCAGTTCCATCCAATAATCTCTTGAACCACTCAGCGGATTAGCGGTGGAAGCGAACAGCTTCAAAATGGGTTGATTGATGATTGCATATTTATAAGGGAAAATAGGTCTGATTTCCTCTTCCGAAATCAATACATCGGTTGTAGCAACGTTGTTGGAGTCGCTTATTTCCATCACCAGGTTATTCTCATCAATAACAAGCTGGTAAGCTTCTGCATCAGGTTTTCTTAACCCTATTTCATTTGAGTAGTAAGCTTTGTCAAAATAGTCATCAAAAGCTTTTCCATTATAAGTTTCTTTAAAGCTTTTGCTAAAAGCATGTAAGTGTATGCTGTTTGTATTGCTTAAAAGAAAGAGCTGGTATTTTGATTTTAAATCAAGAAGCGTTTGGAGACTTTTTTCCCGAAAATCTAATAGCATAGAATTCCACGATGCGATGATGTCTTCAGAAGAAATAGGCCTTGAACTGTTTCTATTTATGGCTGCAAAAAAATCTTCGTTAGTAATATGCCCGGTTTCGAGATCGTGGAAAAGCCGGCCAACTGTATTTTGCGAATACAACTCGTCAAAATTGTGCAGACCTAAACGTTTAAAAGCAATACTTACATTCTTAAAATCTATGTTAAGCAGCACACCGCCAAGGTCAAAAATTATTGCATCTATCTTTTTCATTTTCAAATTAAAATAAATCTGGTCACTTAATGAATTTTTCTATTTTTGCAATCCTCTTTAAAAATTTATAAAGAGGAGAATAATAAGCTATTTCAAAATATTTCCTTGTTTCAGGGAAAGGACCCTTAGCTCAGTTGGTTAGAGCGTCTGACTCATAATCAGAGGGTCGTAGGTTCAAATCCTACAGGGTCCACTTTTAAACAAACATTATTGTAACATCTTATTTCTCTATTAAGCCTGCCAAATTGCAGGCTTTTCTTTTAACCTTTCATTAACCCCTCTACAAATATTTTTGCCACTATAACTAAAGTATTTATGAAGATTTTGTTTATGCTGTTGGCTTGTTTTAGTTTATCAGCAGTTTTTGCACAACAAGACAGTGTAATCCTGACTCCTCCACAGGTAACGCCAACAACACCGGCAAAAAAACTTGACCTCAGCAATCGTCCCGGCGATCATTTAATGATACAGGTATCTTCAGATCATTGGACCGGGATGCCTGATAGCATTGCCTCTCACCAGGAAGGTTTTTCAAGAGGTTTGAACATGTATATTATGACCAATAGGCCTTTTAAAAGTGATCCAAGATTTAGTGTGGGTGTTGGTATTGGCGTGGGTTCAAGTAATATTTTTTTTAAGAGATATAATGTAGATATAAAATCTGCTGCGGGCAATTTGCCATTCGTTGCGCTTGATTCATCTGATCATTTTAAAAAATATAAAGTATCAACTTCATACCTTGAAGTGCCCCTTGAATTGAGATTTACAACAAAGCCAGAAACGCCGGCAAAAAGTTTAAAATTGGCGCTTGGCGCTAAGGTGGGCACATTAATAAATGCCCATACCAAAGGCAAAACCCTTCAGAATAAAAATAACCAAACCATTAACAGCTATATTGAAAAAGAAAACAGCAAAAAATTTTTTAATTCAACCCGGCTAATGGGTACGGCCCGTTTCGGTTATGGCGTGTTTTCACTATTTGGTTCTTACCAGCTTATTAATATTTTAAAAGATGGCACCGGACCTGCTATGAAGGCCTACCAGATTGGTATTACCATTAGCGGCTTATAATTATGGCCGGCGGTTGGCAAACCGTTAAAGGTTAGTATCTTTTACTTTCATTAATTTTTATTTTAGTTGATTGAAAAAAAGCGATTAATAAACGACAGTATTAATGCCGTTTTGGTTGGCCTAATCTATAAAGAGCAAACTGAAGCCCGGCTTAACGATTATCTTGACGAACTCTCCTTTTTGGCTGAAACAGCCGGCGCAAAAGCCATAAAACGTTTTATTCAAAAACTGGCAATGCCAGATAGCCGGACATTTGTGGGCAAAGGCAAGCTTGAGCAGATCTTTAATTATATTCAAACCCATTCGGTAGATCTTGTAATATTTGATGATGAGCTTTCCGGTTCTCAAATTCAAAATATTGAAAAAGAACTTAAAGTTACAGTCATAGATCGCTCAGATTTGATATTGGATATTTTTGCTTCAAGAGCCAAAACTGCGCAGGCCAAAGTGCAGGTTGAGTTAGCGCAATACCAATATTTATTGCCACGGCTAAAAGGTATGTGGAGTCACCTGGAAAGGC
>JANLXV010000216.1:0-3442 GCA_031365305.1 Chitinophagaceae bacterium | reverse complement strand
CTTGTTGAAGAATCACCCTCTCCGTTTATGACCGATGAGCTCAGGGAAAAGATGGGAGAGGCGGCCATAAAAGCAGCATCGGCTATTAATTACGAAAGCGTTGGTACTATTGAGTTTTTGGTAGATAAGCACCGTAATTTCTTCTTTATGGAAATGAACACCAGGATACAGGTTGAACATTGCGTTACAGAAGAAGTGGTAAATTTTGATTTGATTAAAGAGCAGATAAAAATTGCTGCAGGTCACAAAATTTCCGGCAGAAATTATGTTCCCCAAATGCATGCTATTGAATGCCGTATAAATGCTGAAGATCCTTATAATGATTTTAGACCATCACCGGGGAAGATCACTACACTTCACCAGCCGGGTGGTCACGGTGTACGAATTGATAGCCATGCTTACGCCGGGTATGTCATTCCTCCATATTATGATAGCATGATAGGTAAACTGATTGCCATTGCACAAACCCGGGACGAAGCCATCAGCACCATGAGCCGGGCTTTAAGCGAGTATGTGATAGAAGGCATAAAAACAACTATTCCTTTTCATTTGCAGCTTATGCAAAACGCAGATTTTAAAAGCGGAAATTTTACAACAAAATTTTTAGAAGGCTTTAAAATGAAATAGAAAGTATACCAAACTATTTCATAATTTTTCCCCATTGTTATCCACATCTATATTTCAGGTATTTATTACCTGAAATAATCGTGTAAGTTTGCATGACCTCCCGGATTGTCATTTCCATTATTTCCGTCGGTCTAAAAAAGTTTGGTGTTGTGTGGCGAGTTTTTGCAGGCACCGTTATCCTGATTTATAGTTTTAAATACAATAATATACCTGGCTCAAAAAATTAACCAGGTAAAATAAATTTTTATGGCAAAGTATATTTTCGTTACCGGCGGTGTTACCTCTTCATTAGGTAAAGGTATAATTGCGGCATCACTTGCAAAATTGCTTCAGGCCCGTGGCTTAAGAACAACCATTCAAAAATTTGATCCATATATCAATGTCGATCCGGGAACATTAAATCCTTACGAGCATGGCGAATGTTTTGTAACAGAAGATGGTGCTGAAACAGATCTAGATTTAGGCCATTATGAAAGATTTTTAAACATCTTTACTTCGCAGGCAAATAATGTTACTACGGGTCGTATTTATCAAACCGTAATTAATAAAGAAAGAGAAGGTGATTATTTAGGTAAAACTGTGCAGGTAATTCCGCATATTACTGATGAGATAAAAAGACGAATGCTTTTATTAGGAGCCAGTAATAATTACGACGTTATTATAACCGAAATAGGTGGAACGGTTGGTGATATTGAAGGCCTGCCCTTTATCGAAGCCGTGAGACAATTGCAGTGGGAAATGGGCGATGAAGAATGTATTGTTATACACTTAACACTTATTCCATATTTAAAAGCAGCTAAAGAATTAAAAACTAAACCCACGCAGCACAGCGTAAAACTCCTTAGCGAAAATGGGGTTCATCCTGACATACTGGTATGTAGAACTG
Source organism: Chitinophagaceae bacterium (assembly GCA_031365305.1). Lineage (GTDB taxonomy): Bacteria > Bacteroidota > Bacteroidia > Chitinophagales > Chitinophagaceae > Ginsengibacter. Next base: position 1,929 of record JANLXV010000216.1, on the reverse strand, counting down.
AAAGCCCGTTAAGCACAGAAATTAAAAGAAAGATAGCGCTGTTTTGTAATGTGCATCCTGACGCAGTTATAGAAGCTGCAGATGCTTCAACCATTTACGAAGTGCCCCTTTTGATGCTGAAAGAAAAATTAGATCTTATTGTTCTGAAAAAATTGAATATCACCAATTATAATGAACCTGACCTTACTAAATGGCGTGAGTTTTTAGATAAAGTAAAGCGGCCATCGCACAAAGTAACTATTGGGCTTATCGGGAAATATATTGAATTGCAGGATGCTTACAAGTCTATTCTTGAATCTTTTATTCATGCCGGCGCTATGAACGATTGTAAAGTACAGGTTTTAGATATTCACAGCGAATTTATTACAGATGAGAATGTTGCCGAGAAACTTAAAGAACTCGATGGCTTATTAGTTGCGCCGGGTTTTGGTTTTAGAGGAGTGGAAGGAAAAGTAATTGCTGTAAAATATGCCCGTGAAAATAACCTGCCATTTTTTGGAATATGCCTGGGAATGCAAATGGCCGCTATTGAGTTTGCGAGGAATGTGTTAGGTATTGAAGATGCCAATTCAACTGAAATGAATCCGGATACGCCAAACCCCGTGATTGATATGATGGAAGAACAAAAAAAGGTTACGAGCAAAGGCGCCACGATGCGTCTCGGGTCTTACCCATGTCATATTAAGCCAAACACTTTAGCCGCCCAGCTTTATAATACATCTGAAATTTTTGAACGTCATCGTCATCGCTGGGAGTTTAATAATTCGTACCTGCAGAGATTCGAAGAAGCCGGCATGATAGCCAGTGGCATGAACCCTGAAACGGGCCTTGTAGAAATCATGGAATTGCACGAACATCCTTTCTTTATTGGTGTTCAATACCACCCGGAATTAAAGAGCACTGTTGAACAGCCACAACCAATTTTTGTTGGATTTATAAAGGCAGCTAAAAATTTTACGGAAGCCAAAAAAAATAAAGACTATAAAGTATTGCAGGGCGAAATGATATAATGGTCATTGAGCCATTAGGTCAATAGTCATTAATTACAAAGTAACAAGTAAAAAATTAGTATGGCTTAACAAACGACTAATTAAAAATTAAAAATTAGAATGCCTTCACAAATGCCCCCATAACCAATGAACCAATGTCTATTGACTTAATGCCTATAATTAATTTTCCTGTTTACTGATAATCTCTTTTTTCATTCTGTGCCACAGCCCATCAAAAGTTTCTCCTGAATCATTTTTCCAGGATTGGGCAAACGAACGAATTTTATCTGCCTGCTGCGCCGAAGTTTCAGTGAAAAACAACCTGATGATTTCGCTATCGTTATCAAAAGCAAGTGCGTTGTATAATTCTTTCAAATCTTTTTCCCTGTGAATATTCTTCACTGCAATTTCTTTTTCCATTGCTTCTCTTGCAGCTACTTTTTTTTCATAAGTGCCCGAAGGCAATAAGCTTTTGGATAGAACCGGCAGCAATTCGATTAATATAATAATGGCCACCAGTAAATAATACCGGTATTTTAGCGCCGGGTTATTTTCAGTAAGATTGTTAAGAGCTTCAATTCTTGTTAGAAATCCATCATTGAAATAAGTAATGAATAATTTTTCTTCAGTTGCCTGCCGGGCATTTAATGTATCGAGGGCTATATCAATTAAAGTAATTTTTTCATTGGATTGTTTAGCAGACTCAGTATAATCAGCTTCCAACTTTTGAAATTCATTTCGTTTAGCTAAAGCCACTTCTTTCACACCAATTTTGCCTGTGCCGCCGCTGCCATCAGTTTCTGCCAAATAGTTATTGCGTGCTGTTATTACACCTTCATATTTATCAATAAGATTTTTTTCAAGTAATTTTTTATTGGAGAGTAATTCGGTTTTCCTGTCTTTATATAATGCAGTCAATTCGCCCTTTTTAAGCTGTTTC
>JANLXV010000208.1:0-2131 GCA_031365305.1 Chitinophagaceae bacterium | reverse complement strand
AGATCTTTAGATATACATAATATAGTTGTGTTATTCAGGCTGGCAGCATCTTCATTAAACTGACGAACCGATTTTGAGCAAACGCCTGTATTTACACTGGGGAAAATATTCATGATCACATATTTGCCTTTGAAATCAGCAAGTGTTTTTTCGCTGAGATCTACACCGGTTAAGGTAAAGTCTTTAACGGCTGTGCCGACAGCGGGTAATTTGCCCGAAGTGTGAATAGCGTTTCCGCCAAGCGTAATGGTTGTTCCCATTGTGTTTTCCATGCCAGTGGTTTTTTTAGGTTGAGTGATAGTGTTGCTTTGTGCTACAGCGCCGGTAGTAAAAAGTAAGCCCGTAAGGCCTGTTACAATAAGTTGACGAATTGAAAGATATTTTTTGATCATGATGTAGTTGTAGGTTTACGTGAAGTTACCAAAAGCACCTGACGAATTTTTTATACATTATTTCTTGTTTTAGTATTACATATTTTCTATGACATTAGTTCAAAGTAAGTGGCTCCTGGTGGCGACAATATTCGTCACTGTTTTTCTAGGTTGCAAAAGTACTTCGGGGATAAAACCATTTTAGCCTTCAGGCCTTTACTCAATAAGCCCTATCAATTTTCGCTCATAAAAACAACTGTGAAGACATGGACCTATAAAAATGTGCCTGCTGAAAGAGCTGATACCATCAAAGCCATTTTTACTATAAAAAATATCAGCGAAAAGGACAGTACTTACACCTGCATATTCAGCTTTGATCAATACACCGTAAAGATGCCTCCCGTTGAAGTTACTATGCTCAATGTTGATCTTTCCAAACCGCTGATGATTGACAACACGTTTTCTATTTTAGATTCTATCGGTTATTACGTTAGAGGTCTTTCACTTTATGTAAACATGTCAAAAAAAGGCATGGTTGAAAAAGTAGATGGCCTGTCGCAAATGCTTACCGCCATGGCTGCAAAGTCGCACCGGGACTATGGTTCGATAAAAGCTTTATTACAGGATTATATTAGTGTGAATGCCATAACAGATCTTATGAACCGAAGTTTTTCAAATCCACCTGTTAAAGAAGTTGTTCCCGGTTTCAGATGGATGAATACTGTTACCACGATAACTAAAGCGCCCATCGAGGTGAAAACTTTTTATGTTCCTGCTCAAAGTAATGGCGATAGTCTTTCCATCAATACTTCTCTCCTGTTTGCTTCCCCGGATAGTTCAGGTGTGTTAAAAGGAAACGGCAAGGGAACTTTGTTGATGAGTTATTCAACGGGCTTGCCATATCGTTCTGAAAGTAATTCTGAAATGATAACGGCTGCCGATGAATATAATATCACAGAGAAAGAATATTTAAAAATTGAACAGCTTTATTACCAGCATTAAGGATTGTTTTGACAGGAATTCCCAAGTCCTGTATAGACGTTGTAGATTATCTTTTTAAAGAATATAAAAGGCCTTATCTGGTAATGATACTTTAAGTCGTTACATTTATTCCATCATTTTGTATTTTAAATATTCTACGATGGCTGCTTTAAAAAAAACCGTATTACTGTTGCCGGTGTTAATTGCGCTTTTTGCTGCTACCTGTATGGCGCAATCACGCTTCAGCTATAATACTTTCTCCAACCAAAAAGGAGATTCTTTAAAATACCGGTTACTTTATCCAGACGCCAACAACATGCGAAAGTATCCGCTGGTTATATTTTTACATGGCTCCGGCGAAAGAGGCAGCGACAATGAAGCTCAACTAAAATGGGGTGTACAGGCTTTTGCTACTGATGAAAATATGATGGCTCATCCTGCGCTTGTGGTTGCACCGCAATGCCCTGAGAATCAAAGCTGGTCTAACTTTTCACGTACAAAGGTTACTGCAGAAACACGTTTACAGGCAACGCCTGCAAAGCCAATGGAATTATTGATCGGGCTTATTCACCAACTTATTAAAACCATGCCTGTTGATACCAACCGCATTTATATCACTGGTTTATCCATGGGTGGCTTTGGCACTTATGATGCTGTAGAACGTTACCCGGGTTTGTTCGCAGCGGCGCTACCAGTATGCGGTGGCGGAGACATTACCAAAGCGGCTGACATTGCCCGGTTGCCCATCTGGATATACCACGGCGCCGAAGATCCGGCTG
>JANLXV010000183.1:0-1804 GCA_031365305.1 Chitinophagaceae bacterium | reverse complement strand
AAAAATCTGATTTTTAAAATAATTTAGGGGGTAGGATGTAATTTGGGTTTAAATTGTTTTTTTAGGGTTAAAGTGATATTTTAGAAGAATATACAAACAACCAACAAATGACATTTACAATCATAATTCTAACAACTATTTTGGCATTATTACCAATGTATGATTTTGCTAAAAAGAAGCAATGGGTTGAATTCGGCATTGTGGTTGTGGTTGGTACTTTGTTAATGATTTTTCAATTATTAAAAAATGAGAATGACGAAGAAGAAACAGCTAAAAAGGATAATAAAATTAATGACCTTAAAACTGATTTAAAACTTGCAAATCAAACTTGCACATCTATCAATACCCTGGCCGAATTGAACCTTGCAATTACAAAGCAGATTGATTCATTACAACACTTAAATAATTCAATTAGTTCTAATACCCAATCACTAGCCAATGATGGTAAAAATCTTATAGTCAAAAATGTTGCATTAACTAAAACTATTCCACCACTTACTGAAAGCGTAAAAGGATTAGTTAGAAAAGTGGATGATGAAGTCACAGGTGGTATTTCAATCCCATTGGTTACAGCATATATTGTAGGTGATTCAATTCCCTATAATTTTGATTCATACCAAGCATTCAAGTTAAGTATGCGAACACCAACAGGGAAATGGATTTTAAAAATAAACGTTCAAAATAGTGGTTACAACAAGATTACAGACTTATCACTAATAAAATATCACCGTTCTGGAAGATATCCACCACCAGAACCAGAAACAGAAATTTTACATAGTTCTGAAACACTTTTAGGTAATGATTTAGTAAATATTGAATCAAAAGAACTAGCCAATGTGCAGCCAAATCTCGAAGATGGTAGACCACCAAGTTATGATTTAGTAGGTCAATGGGAAAATTTAGCTTACAGTATTCGGGTTAAGTGGAGAAAAACTTCATATACTTATTCATACATAATACGTGACGGAAATTCAATAAATATTGTAGGTTCTTATCAATTCAATGGAAAGGGCTATTCTGATTCTGATGCTGATGTTAACCGATTCTTAAAAGACATTCAAGAATATATAAGAAATCAGGATAAGGCAAACAGCAATTAATCAGCAGGTGATTCATACTCGCTTTTTATATCGGTTATATCAACCAAATCTTCTTTCACTTCTTTTGCTCTTAAAAATAACTTCTTGAACATCTGGAAAAAGTTAAGGCCATAAATGGTATTTATGTTTTCATTTAGCTTTTCGTTAAAAAACCGCTGCCTTTTATGCTGTTCGCCATTTATACCTTTAATGTTTTCATCTACAGCTAATGCTTTATTTTTGTTTGATGGAAGTAAACAACGAAATGGTGGATAAACTGGCCAACCTTGCAAGGCTGCAATTTAATGATGCAGAAAAAATAGCAATCAAAGCCGACCTGCAACGCATGATTCAATTTGTAGAAAAACTGAATGAAGTAGATACCACTGGCGTGGAACCCTTGCTGCACATGAGTGATGGCATCAATATACTGAGAGAAGATGAAGTGAAAGGAAGCATTGAAAGAACAGAAGGATTGAAGAATGCCCCTTTGCAGGATGGCGAATTTTTCAAAGTACCGAAGGTGATAAAGAAATCATGAAGTACCAATATTGGATGACGAATTCGAATAAAAAAATTAATCAACAACCAACATGCAGGGCATTATCCATTTAGAAAATATTTGTAAAAGCTATTATTTAGGCAAGCATGAATTGCCCGTTTTAAAAGGTATTAACCTGGACATTTTTAAAAATGAATATGTGGCTTTGATGGGGCCCAGCGGC
>JANLXV010000174.1:0-23995 GCA_031365305.1 Chitinophagaceae bacterium | reverse complement strand
GGCCATGTTCACTTCAACCATAAATTAGCGCATACACAAAACGGGGAGTTAAAAGCCGAGATTAATGCTGAATTAAAAGCCAATCCTGATGTAGCGGTATCAAGATTATTATGCCCCCGAAAACTTCAAAAAAATACCGGTTACCATTGCTTTTTAATACCCGCCTTTGAAACAGGGCGGTTAACCGGCTTAGGCATAGAAAATACAGGTGTGCTTGCACAAACACCTGCATGGAAAAAGGGTGCTATGCCTGCATCTGGGAAAAGACCTTTTGATTTCCCGGTATATCATCAATGGTGGTTTAGAACCGGCAACTATGGTGATTTCGAAAGCCTTGCCACCATCTTAAAACCCATCATCATTGATAAAGAGCAGGGCAAGATGCCCATGGATATACAGGATCCCGGCTTTAACCTGCAGGCAAAAAATGAAGGCTCTAAAGTTATAGGATTAGAAGCCGCCTTGAAGCCGGTGGATATGGAAAAAGATAAATGGCCAACGAATGGTTCAACCAATGCAGAGGATATAAAAACTGTTGATGAACTGAAAAAGTTGTTGAGCCTCTCTGCTGATTTTGTTGACCCGGCTGCCATCATATCTCCAGGCCAGGTTTTCTTTAACGCAAAAATTACTGAAGACCCGATCCTGGTTCCGCCGGTGTATGGTGTATGGCATGCCCTGGTTGATAAGCTTGATAATCCTGCAAACCCTAAATGGGTAAAAGAACTCAATCTTGATTTTCGTAACAGGGCTGCGGCTGGCGTGGGCGCCACCATTATTCAACAAAAGCAGGAAGACCTTATGGCCCGTGCATGGCAACAGGTTGACAGGGTTAACGAAGCCAACAAAAAAATTCAAATGGCTGAGCTGTCTAAATTAATTTCCGGCGCCATCATGAAGAAAAATATGATCAATGCCGGCGCTGATAAAAGTTATCTCGTAACTAATTCAGTTCAGCACCTTGTGTTAAACCAGGCTAAGACGCAAACCATACAACAGGATTTTATTGAAAGCCGCATACCGGTTGCAGCCAAAACAGCGGCCTTCAGAAAGCTGACACGGCCTGCTAATAAAACAGCTATTGCCAATAAGGTAATGTTCTCAGCAGTAAGCAAACCGCTTTTGGTAAATACCAATAAAATTATTGGCGAGTTCAATAAAGCGGAAAGCGATGTGCAGGCCGTAAGAGGCGCTCGGCTTAAGGAAGCACCGATTGGCGCTTTATCGCTTACGGCTATCAATACAACAATCGGCCAGGCCATTACAGAGTATGAGGCCGATCCGAAAAATATTGCGGTAAATAATTTTGTAGAAATTCTAAAAACGCATGTGCTTAATGCAAACGCTGCTTTAACCAAAGCGCAATTGCAGCAACAGGCTAATGCTATTACAAGACTAAGTGCTGCCGCTAAACAGGTACTCACCGATTTCATAACAAACATTGCCGTTGAACCCGTAAAGGTTACATCTGACCAGGTGGTTGTTTTATTAAATCATGCTTTTTTTATCAGCCAGTTTGCTGATGGCATATCATCAAAAGTTATTGATAATATTATTTTAAAAGATAGTACAGCTCCGGCGGTAGTTACAGCGAATGCTTTGGCTTCGGTTGATGATCTCAAAAATATACAGTCGTCTTTTATAACCTTTAATGCAAATGTTATGGCGTTGCCTTTGCAAAAAGAATTGCCGGCATTTTCAAACATTGGCGCCACGGCTAAAACATTATTTTCAAGGTTATCGCCTGAAGTAACTTTTGCCTCCAAGCTGGCCTCTTCCATCCGTATATGGAAGAACGGTGTTTATGTGCCCCTGCGTAAGCTTAAGCCCATTATGGCGCATCCTGAATTTACAGAAGCAGTGTATGAGTATTTTCTTGCCATATCTAAAAATTATATTCTTCCCAACATTGATAAAATCCCCAATAACAGCATCACGCTGCTGCAGAATAACCAGTCTTTTATTGAGGCTGGTATGGCCGGCTTAAATCATGAAATGGCCCGTGAGCTTTTATGGCGGGAATACCCAACAGATCAGCGAGGCTCATACTTCAGGCAGTTCTGGAACATCAGCGATAACATTACCATCAATTCTGTTGATGCTGAAACAGAAAAAGAACAAAAGCGTGATATAAAAAAGATGCATGAATGGGAGAATGCACTTGGTGGTAATTGTCCGCGGCCCAACAGCGATAATATTGTGCTCATTATAAGAGGTGAGCTTCTAAAAAAATATCCTAATACAGTTGTGTATGCGCAGAGAGCCGAGTATGCATCAAACCCAACCTTGCCCCGCAAACTGAAAGGCGATATTGACGGTAAAGAAATAAAATTCCCTTTGTTTAAAGCGGATATAGACCCGGACATTACCTTGTTTGGTTTTGATCTGCAGCCAAAGGATGCCGCCGGTGAAAGAATAGAAGATGTGTCAACACCTACTGCAGGCAAAAACCCGGGCTGGTTCTTTGTATTAAAAGAAAGACCGGGCCAGGTAAATTTTGGAATGGATGATTTTACTGATGAGCATGGCAACACAGAGTTAATGCCAGCGCCGGGCAGCAAGCCAAAAGATTGGAATGACCTGGCCTGGGAATACCTCGTTAACACCAAAGCCGAGCTTACGGATTATCATTTAAATTTTTCTAAAACAATAACAATTACTGATAATGTTAACCAGGCGATCTGGGGTTCTAATGCCGCCGATATGGCGGCGATATTATTGCAGGACCCGGCATTAATTGCAAGACATGCCGCCGAAATGTTGCCTGAAGACTTTTAAATATTGTAATATATGAATATCATTAACGGCCCGATAAAAGCACTATTTGAAGATCCTAAAATAAAAGAGATCAGGGATGCTGTAAGCCAAAAGAATGATGGCGTGCCATTCATGTTGTTGCCTGTAAGAGTAGAAACCCGTTTTAAACAAATTGAAAAAGTACAAAATGCCGGCACCGTAAATATTGAAAGCCTTTTGGAAGGTTTGGGGTTTATACACGTGATGGCTATTGATATATTACAACAACCCAATGCTAATAATTTAAGAGAGTTAATAAGCCAGTTAAATACATTCAACACTGCGATTAAACCCGATGATACCATTTTAATAAAAGAGAAGGGATGGCTTAAACAATTATTTGCTGATCTTAAAAAAGATGTTGATCGTATCATAAGTCTTGCAACTACAGGCTTTGCAAACGAAGCCGCACAATTGCATGCAAGCCTGAATGCAACTGGCAATGCCATTCTAAATTATAATGTAACAGAAGATGTTGCCTTGCAAAAAGTAAAGACATTTATTTATGAATTTGAAAGTTTGGTTTCCGCCATAACCAACCTTACAGGGCCGAGAGCTAATGTGCCTTACCTCAACATCAAGAATAAAAAAGATCTGTACAATTACATAACCACCATCTTACAAAATACAACTGCTTTTTATAGCAACGCTCTGCAAAAAATATCTGACATAAAATATATTGCGGCAAGCCAGGCTACTAAAATAAAAGACCTGCACAATGCTATGAAGACGGTAATAGCAACGGCACATCAAAAGATCATTGACCTGAATAAAGAGCATAATGATAAACCTGACGAAGCCTGGGTAGCTTTTGGCAATACTGTGGTTAAAGAAAATATTACGGCGATTAAGAAAGGCATTAAAAAATTTGATACTGAGGTTTTACCTGTGCTTAATGCCATACCTGCGCCGCCGCCGATGGAAACCGGTGACCTGATCATTCATGGAGTTCAGACATTGGTTAAAATAAAAAAATACAACACGGCAGCAGCCACGGGTTATGAAAAAAATAAGCGGTTTAAAAAATATATTCAGCCACGGATAGATACCTTGCTTAAGATAGCTGCAAAGCCTGTGGAAGAAACAAAGCCAGGCCAGGGCAGCATTGTAAAAAGTATGTACGCTTCTTTAAATGAAAGCCTTGCCACTACCGCATCTATCATCAGTAATTACCAGCCTAAAAATAATTCGCAAAAGTTCGGCCTTGGTTTGATCAATACATTTATTAAAGACAAAGCTTCAGTAGCATTTGGTTCATTTAGCGATGTTGTGGAAGGCGACCCGTTTCCCAAAGCAGTCTTCAACCCGAAGCCGCCTGTTATACAAAATCAATTATGGGTAAGGATTTATCCCGATGATATTTTTGTTGATACGCATGAAGAAGCCATCACTCAAAATGAAATAAATGCAGGCAAACAATTTTGGAAAGTGTGGTGGGCCGGCAGTCATGATGCTGATATGGAAATGGCTGCCTGGAAAACCTTGTGTACCGCACTTGGCACTAAACGGGCATCCTGGGTAGCGAGATTATTAAAGCCTTTGGAGACAGTCCCCAAAAATGTAAAAGCCTATAAAACGAGGCCGTCTGCAAAAATTACGGATAGCACGCAATTATTAAACAGTGGCTATGACTTACTAAAGAAAATTGCGTATAGTAACACGCCTCTGCAAATATTTCAATCGGCAGAAAACAATACCACGCTTGATAAACTTTTAGCCAATATCAACAAAGCCATTTCCCTGGTTAAAACATTGCATGAAGAGCAGGATTATTTGATAGAGAAATTTAAATCTTCTTTTATAAAAACGGCTTCCTATATTAATATCCTTATTGAAAAAAGCAAGCAGTTGACAGAGCCGGAAGCGGTATCGGTTGCACCGGCATTGGAGCGGTTAAAGATTGTGACCACCCGTTTCAACAGGCTCCAGGAAATTTTTCTTAAAATAAAAGCTGTTGCCCAAAGTGCCTTCATTGAAAAATTAGCCGAGCCTTTTATTTATCCTGTTGTAGCCACAAAAGATAAAGACTGGAGTGTTACGCCACATTGCCTTTGCCTGCCCGATAAGTTTGTGGTGATCACCGTAAAAGACAATGTGTTTTGCCATATAGCCACCGGTAATGTAATTGCTGAAACGATACCTGTTGGTTTAAACCCTGCAAAGTTTGAAGATGAAAACACATACACAGTAGACGAAAATGGCGATCTGCAAATTGATGAAGATCTTAAGTGGATGACTGATTATAATGTTGCACTGGAAAAAGGAATGGCTGTTACGCTTGATATTACACAGCAGCAATTTAACCAGGGCTTTGATAAAGTAATTGTGCTTGGCGTAAAAAATGCGGATAGCGCTAATTCAAAATTGCTTGTTGAAGATCTTTTTACCAACCATATTTATGCGCCTGATGGTATGGGATTTTTAAAAGTGGCCACGCCAACAAATAATACACAATATCGTAAGTCTGGTTATGCAGGCGATAATGATGTAAGCCAGAGGTATGATATAGAGATTGCTAATAAAACTTTTTCCGCTTCGCCTGCTGATGTATATGCAACCTCTGATGGCAAACGCTTAAGCGACGCCTTAGGCATTGACTATAAAATATTGGGCTATGCTAATGACGGCTCACAAAAAGAAGTTTCAAATGCATTAGCTGCTAACAGGGTATTCTGGAATGGATCTCTTGGCCATTACATGGAAGAAATGTTCGACAATATTTTTACCTATGATAACATTCGTCGCACAGAAAATTTATTCACCAATCATTGTTATGGCCGGGGAAGTTTGCCTTCAGTAAGGATCGGCGTTCAGCCTTATGGCATATTGCCCACCACTGCTTTTTCAAAATTGCAACTTCAGCCGGGCTTGCCTGAGCTAACTAAAACAGATATAGACAAAGCCGAGGGAAATCGGTTATTAAAGGCAAGTCTGAATATTAAACTTCAGCAGCGCTATGAAATGCGTTTGCAAAAATTGCTGAACACTTTATATGGTGAATTTAAAATCCTCAGCAATGAAGTTGTTAACTACAGCAACCTTCATAATGGCAAATCAACTGCGTCGAGGTTTGTTGAAATGTTATGCCTGCATCCGGTATCTCTGAATTATACTTACAGGCAAAGTATCAATATCGCAAGAGGGCCAAACGCCAGCCCTGCAATGTTGAGCAGTAATTTCACAGCGGGTGATGCCTTTGGGCCGAACGGGCTTTTTGAAGTATATAAAAACCTGATGATGGATGGCGTATTTTATCCTTCATTTAATTTTATTGATGAACTGTTTCCTGATGCCGACAAGAAAAAACAAATGGATTATTTGTACTCACGCATACAGCAACAGTTCTCATCTTCAAGGCATTTTGGCAATCGCTTTATAGATATAACACCGGAAATAAAGGGTCCGATCGCCGATGTGAAACCATTAACTTTTACTGATCCACTGAGCAATAATATTCCCAAGCCTGGCAGTGCATTGATCAATTATATTCAATGGCTTTTAGAAAATTTCGCAGATACTATTTTGGCTGGTAACGATCCGGCAAATATGCCTTCCCACTCATTACTGTTTTTAATGCTGCGTCAGTCTTTACTGCAAGCTTACCAGGAGGCGGCGCTAAATATTTTTCAGCAGGAAAAAATGATCAATGAAGCAGATAGGCGACTGATCGGCAGCAGGTATCAATATCATTTTCGTAAATGGGATTTTGGCGATAAAAAATATTACAATAAGTATATTACAAAGTGGCATCTGTTATTTAAACATGTTGATGCGTTGCCGGAGTTGTTAAGAGATTCGTCTTTCTCAACTTTCCCATTTTTTAATTATTTGCTGAGCCAGAATTTTAAATCTGCTGCTCATTACCTCGACCAGTTATTAAAAGTACCCCTGACTTCTATAAAACCGGCAGAGCTTAATACACTGAAATATTTTGATGCGTCGCATAGAGTGTATTTTGAAAAGCTGCACACTATTCGTTATGCTTTAAAACAACTGCAGGATCTGCCTGGCGCAGAACTGGAAATGTTGCTTGGTGAACATGTGGACATCACAACATACAGGCTTGATGCATGGCTTTTGTCGCTGGTCAATCAGCGTCTTCAGGTGCAACGTGCCAAACAACCCAAAGGCATTTATCTTGGCGCTTATGGCTATGTTGAGAACTTAAGACCTGATGCTAAAAAAACTGATGTAACGGCCAGCGTTAAAAATGGGTTTAAATTAAAAGAAGGAACGATTGCCTATCATGATGAAGACAACCAGGGCTTTATTCATGCCGGATCAATCGGGCAGGCCGTAACTGCCGCTGTTTTAAGAAGCGCCTACGCAACTAATGTTGCCGGTGAAGATGAACCCAACAGGCTTTCTGTTAACCTGTCTTCTGCAAGAGTAAGGATGGCCTTGAATTTAATTAGCGGCATGCGTAACGGGCAAAGTGTTGGTGCCTTATTAGGCTTCCAATTTGAAAGAGGCCTGCATGAGCGTTATGCTGAAGCCGAGATGGACAAGTTTATTCAACCCTTCAGAAAAGCATTTCCTCTAAAACAACAGGTAGAAGAAACTGCCGGTAGCAGCGCCGTTTATGAAAGTTTAACCGTTGATGGCAATGCTATGCTGCAACTTGTGTTTGACAGCCTAAAATGGTATGAATTAAAATCAGATAAAACGGTTGGGCAGTTATTAAAAGAAAACAATTTCGCTGCCTTGCCATCGCCCATAAAACAAACGATCAATGTTGGTTTAGGTGGCGCTAACATTAATATCGTAACCAATATTATTGTTGAAGAAATTGACCGAATGGCGGATGCACTTGATTCACTTGGTGACCTTGCAACCTGCGAAAGTGTATACCAGATTGTGAAAGGAAACTATGTAAGAGCTGCGGCTGTACTTGATGCCTTGGCGCAAGGCAAAAGCCTGCCTGATCCGCAGGTAATTGAAACCTTCAGATCAGGCATTGTAGTTACACAACGGGTTCTTTTAAATTTGCAAACCAATATAGTTGGCGGTAAGAATACATTTATACAATCTGTCGGATGGTCATCTACCCCAACACAAAGAGCTAAAGCAGAGCCGTCATTAAATTATTGGCTCGGCAGCACTTTAGGCTCGCCGGCTAATTATAAATGCCAGGTGGTCCTTACTGATAAGAATTCCTTACAGACCAACCTTGATTTTTCCTTAGATGAACTTGGGCTGCAGCCCATTGATATTTTTCAATTGAACGGTAATGAAGATGAATTAAGAAATGTTATAACCTTTCATATTCTCAATAGCGAACCTGCGGGCACTACCTGCAAAATTGATTTTAAAACAAGGCCTGGTTCCTGGAATGCAGAAGACAAAACCATTTCTGAATTATTCTATTTTATCAGGAATGCCCGAAACCTTTTTGCTGATAGTAAATACAGCGGCGCCGGTGATCTGCAGTTTCCTGATACAATAGCTGACGCTTCTAATGCAGGTCTTCATGATGCGGATGATCTTTCGTTAAGAATGAGTGAAGCCTTTACAGTGTTACAAACGTTGTATAATGACATTAAGGCCGAAAGCTTTGTGGATGATGTTTTAAAGGGTACAACAGCGGCTGATAAAGTAGTGCTCACCTCAGCAAACTATATCAAGATCATTCAACACCTGAACCGTTCACGTGCTTTTGGTATTAGTAATGCTGTTATTGATTCATTCCTTATTAAGGCAGAAGGTAACGACCATTTTGCAACCGCTTTTAATCAATTGCTTTCTGCTTTAAAGGAAATTACAAACAGGGTAGAGCTGGCTAAATCCTTAAACACTTCTATTCCGGCTATAGATAAACCTGCTTTGAAAATTGAGAAATTTACAGAACTGGCTAAATTAATTTTTGGTAAAAGCATGCTGGTGATCCCAACCTATACGCCTGCTAACATTACAGAACTTAATGATCAGCTAACTCTGCCTGCTGCTTCCGGTATATTGCGAAATAGTAACAACATTGCTGTAGAAGATTGGATGCATGGTGTTGGTAAGGTAAGGTCAAGAGTAAAATATTTAGAACAGTGTATTCAAACGGCGGACATGTTTGGTACAGCCCTTCCTGCTGCTGCGCCTTTGCAGTTGCCTTATAAAAATGATGACCATTGGTTGGGCTTACCTTATCCTTCAGATTATGTGCCATCCGGCGATAAATTGTCAATTGTCCTTCTCAACTCTTCGTTACTATCTTCTCAAACCGTGCAGGCAGGTTTGATCATTGATGAATGGCTGGAGATCATCCCCGGCAAGACAGAAACTTCAGGAATTGTATTTAATTATAATCAACCGAATGCCACGCCACCCCAATCCATTCTATTGGCTGTAACCCCCAATATAACCAATGAATGGGAATGGGATGACCTGGTGCATACCATTATTGATACGGTTGAATTAAGTAAGATCAGGGCGGTTGAGCCGGATCACTTAGACAGGTCATATTTAAGCCATGCCTTGCATGGTGTTGTTAGCGAAATACCGCCGCCACAGGTTGCCGGTGAAGACAAGAATGCTTTGGGTGTACAGGCTGTTATGGATTTTTCTTTTGTACAATAAATAAAAAAGATATGTCAAGAATAGATATGGTATCATGCGAACCGTTCAGGGCCTGGAACCGGCTTGAACCACGGGCACGTGATAAAGAATTTGATAAGGAACTGGAGTGTGGCGTACACGATGCTTTATGGATGCTGACCAGGCAATGGCAAATGGGTGAGTTCCAGGGCGAGGATACAGGCTCTGCTATTTATGCAAAGATCAAAATGCAAACTACAAGGCTTACTAATATTAAAACCGCCAAAGGCGCTGTAGAAGCCTATTCAGAAGCTGAACCGCTTGAAAAAAGAATAGAGCAGGTGGCTTTTCAGCCTGATATGGAAATGAGCATTAAGATGGCTTATATGTTTTTGCAATCTCTCGAAAGCGCTGCAAAAAAAGCGGTTCCGGCTGTTGCAGATTATGACAGGAATGCCTATAAAAAACAACTGATCTCACTTTACCCGGTTAATGATTCGCCGGCGATCAGCAATGCAGATAGTAACGAAAACGTTTTGGATAAAGCTGAAGAATTAGCCAATGTAAAATTGGATGAAATATTGTTCTCTGCTACTTTAAGATACTTTGATGGGTTCGCTTTATATAAGGACTTAGGTAAACCTGCATTGGCATCACAGATTGCTGTAAAGCCTGCCCATCTTACTATGGTAACGTCAGCATTGTCAGAATTTGCTACATGGACTGCAAAACAAATGAATACGCCTGTACCTGCACAGGATGCATGGATACCGGAGCAACTCGAATACCAGTTTTCGTGCAGCCTGCCGGAAGCTGATGATACCAATACTATATTAAGTGCGAAAGAATATTCAAACGGTACGTTGGATTGGTATAGTGTTGATGTAGATCTGAAAGGGGATAGCAACAGTTTATATGCTGTTCCGTCTGCCGCAGATAAAGCATTTATAAAAGAAGAACTTATAACAGCAATACCGGTGGAAGCAAAATTTGGTGGTGCACCAAACTCACGCTGGTGGCAGTTTGAAAATGGCAATATAGACATAGGAAATATCACGGCGGAAAAAACAGACATTGCGAAAATGATCACTACAGAATATGCACTGCTGTATGGCAACGATTGGTTGATTGTTCCTTATGTAGTACCTGCCGGAACACTTTGTGGTATTGCCGGCATAGTGGTTAAAGATGTGTTTGGCGAACAGTTTTTTATTGAACCTGCCAACCAGGGCAACACAGATAACTGGGCGGGTTGGGGCATGTTTAATTTAAGTGTGATAAAAGAAAATGCTACCCGTGATGAACCTGTGGATACAAGATTGTTCATTCCGCCTGCGGCTATTAAAACCCTTGAAAGCGAAGCCATAGAAGAAGTGCATTATGTGCGGGATGAAATGACGAATAATGTTTGGGCTGTTGAAACAAGGATAAGCGACAGAACCGGCGGCTGGGAAGACGGGCACAATTTTGCTTTGGCTTACCGTAAATTATTAGACGATCTTGATGAACCTTTGCCACCCACCAGCGATCAGGGCGCCATGTTTAAATATGTGTTAGGTAATACCGTGCCTGAAAATTGGATACCTTTTATACCTGTACATACTGATAATAAGAACAGGGCTATAAAACTGCAGCGGGCCTCTATGCCACGGCTTTTTAAAGATGAGTACACAAGAGTAAGGCCTCGCACTTCGTTAGTGCGATTTGGCATAAACGAAGACGGCACCCAGGCATCCCCCTATTTTATTAATGAAGAAGAAGTGCCAAGAGCCGGCGTTCATTTAAAGGGCAGCTTTCAAAGAACACGCTGGTATAATGGTGAAATAATAAACTGGTATGGCTACCGGAAAAACACGGGCAGGGGCGAAGGTTCAAGCGGGTTAAAATATGATAGCTTAACTGCCCTGAAAAAATAAAGAATGATTTTCTAAAACCACATTGGTTATTTGTTCAATGATAGACTGTTCGTCTAATTCATCTGTGTGTATGGTTACCGCCGCATGATCAATATAATAGTTATACTCATTACTGTTATCATAATAAAGCAACAGGCTTTCAATGGCAAGCCTGTAATCATTTTTGAGAATGGCCTCATGCACTGCTGTATAAATATCCTCCTTAATTTTTCCTTTTAATTTGTTAAGTGCTTCTGAAAAATTTTCAACCGAAACATTTGTATACCTGTTCGTTAATCTTTCTAACCGCTGCTCAAAAGGTGTATCAATATGTATGATAAAACCTTGTTTCATAGAATTAATAAACCAGCTTGGTATCGTTATGTTGCTAAGAGTTGAGGCCTTACATTCAGTAAATACAACAGGTTCATGCAAGGCGGCTCTGTCTAATAGATAATCATGTAAACCCGAAGATGTAATGGTATTGTCTGGGTCAGTTAATTTACCAAAGGCACTGCCGCTATGTTGTGCAAAATTTTCAAGATTAATTACAGGAAAACCTTGCCGCTGAAGACTTTGGAGTAGTTCAGTTTTTCCTGAACCCGATTTGCCTGCTAAAACTACAAGTGAAGATTGGTCGCTTTGGGGCAAAAAAAAACACCTCGTAGGAAGAAATGTATGGTTCATAGCTTGCTTTCAATTTCAAAGGCTTTCTGACGACTAAGTGCAAGACGAGGCTCGACCAAAGAACGACAGTCTACGCAAATACTTTCTACTAACTCGACACGAAGAAACTCATTATTCAACTTTATAAAGGTGGTTTATTCTCTCTCCGATCCAAAGTCGGTTGACACACATGTGTATGAATAAGGACTATTAAATATAAAAATATTTTCGCTTTTAAAAAAGTGTTTTCACACCTAAAAAATAATTTTTAATCTTAAGTCAACTGAAATGAAATTAAAAAGCTGGAAAGGCTTTAATTTGGACTGCAACTTGTTTATTCCAATAATCATAAACCAAAAATTTACGCCCATGTTAGTTATTCCATTGCTGTTAAAAGAGTTTGATGAAGAAGTTCCAAAAACGCGGAAAATGTTGGCACTTGTACCTGCCGATCAATTTGATTACAAGCCACATCAAAAAAGTATGACGATGAGGCAGCTTACGGTTCATCTTGCAGAACTGCCTTCGTGGATTGCTATGGGCTTACATACCAGTGAGATTGATTTTGCAGCGCAGCCTTATGAACCCACACCTGCAGAATCTACGGATGATCTTCTAAAAATATTTGACAAAGCGGTTAAAGAAGGCCGGGAGGCTATGGCAAATGCAAAAGAAGAAGACCTGCTGCCCACATGGACCATGCGTATGGGTGAGCAGGTATTGGCTGTGATGACAAAGTATGAAGTGATCCGACACGCCTTTAGCCAAACCACGCATCACCGGGCACAGCTTGGTGTGTACTTAAGGCTTTTGCACATTCCTATCCCCGGTACGTATGGCCCAAGTGCTGATGATCAGGCTTTTTAATTTTGGCGACGAACATCTGTAAAGTCATACTGTTGGTATGGCTTTTTTTTGCTTTTTCTTCCGGAGCAGGCAGCAGCATCTCTTTATCTTTGGATAAAATTATGATCTTCGGTTGCCAAGCGGCCATCTTCAATTCGCTACCCATCGGCAATACTTGTTCGTAATAATTTTTCGCCTTAAACAAATCAACCTGTCTCAGTAAAAAATCGTAATTAAGGTATAATATTGCGCTTCTGAATTATAATAATTTTATATGACGAAACATTTTTGCGTAACGTTTATTACAATGTATCTGCTTCTGTCTTCATGTAATAAAACCAATAAACCTTCCGGGCCTGCACTAACAAATGTGCCGATTGAAATAAAAATATTAACAGATAATCTAAAGACGCCCTGGGAACTGCTTTGGGGGCAGGATAATCTGATCTGGATGACGCAAAGGAGTGGCGTTATTAGCAGGGTAGATCCTGCAACAGGTATATCAACAGTTCTGTTAACAATACCAGATGTTGTTGCCCGTGGCGAAGGTGGATTGCTTGGCATGGCCCTGCATCCTGACTTTACATCGGTGCCCGAAGTTTTTGTGGTATACAATTATAACAGCGGCAGTAATTATGAAGAAAAAGTAGTGCGGTACCAATTTGCCAATAATACTTTGACCTCACCAACGGTTATTATTGATCACATAAAAGCTGCAGGAATTCATAACGGCTCAAGATTGTTATTTACACCTGATAAAAAATTATTGATTACTACAGGCGATGCAGGAAGTGGCCCCGTTGCACAAGACCAGTCTGCCTTAAATGGTAAAATTTTACGGATAAACACTGATGGCTCCATACCTTCGGACAATCCCGTGAGCAATAGTCCCCTGTGGACTAAAGGCCATAGAAACCCGCAGGGGCTTGTGTTTGGAGGCCCTGTGCTGTATTCCTCTGAACATGGGCCTAACAATGATGACGAAGTGAATGTTATTGAAAAAGGCAGAAATTATGGGTGGCCAAATGTTGAAGGCTTATGCAACACAGCGGCTGAACAAACCTTCTGCTCAGCAAACAATATTAAAGAGCCCATTTATAACTGGACACCAACTTTGGCTGTTTCGGGAATGGATTATTATACATCTGATTCTATTCCTCAATGGAAAAATTCTTTATTACTGGCAACGCTTAAAGACAATACCCTTTACAATTTAAAATTTGGCAATGATGCGCTGAAGATTGATTCAGTGCTGGAAGTTTTCAGAGGAACTTATGGCCGTTTACGGGATGTATGTGTTGCACCAAATGGTAAAGTGTATGTGTGTACCAGTAATGGGTCAAATGATAAGATCATTGCCATCAGCAGGAAAAACTGATCATTCCGGCAGCTTAACTTTTGTAGTATCTGTTATCAGGGTTGGTACAAAGTAACCGCCGGAGTCTAATTGTGTTTTAGGAAATAATTGCTGCAAGCCCTGCCAATCATTTTTACTGACTGCGCTTTTATAGAGATAGATACTTTTTAATGTTTTTATGTCTTTTAGTTCAGCCACACCTTTTGCTGTAACAGGCGTGTTTACGAGGTTTATATATTTTAAAGTCTTGCTGTTTTTTAAGGCGGTCAATCCCACGTCAGTAATCGCCGTATTATTTAAATGCAGCCGCACCAGGTTATCAAGCTGGCTTACGCTTTTCATGCCTTTATCTGTAATAGCGGTATTACCAAGATTAAGTAATAGCAATTGTTGGTGCAATGGAACAAGATCTTTTACTAATGAATCTGTAGCCTGATTTACTGACACAAAACTTACTGCTAAATAATTGCTAGTTTTTGCCAATTGGTTTACCACCAGCCCTGCAGCCGTGAGTTTGGCAATAATTTTTTCATCTGCTTTTTCTACTTCGTTTTCAGGAATTTCCGGCTCAGTGCTTTCTGTAGCTGTTGCACCTGTTTGAAAAGAGGCTAATACTGGTTTTATGTCCTGTGGTTGTGGAAGGTCTTTTATTTTTTTATCGAAGGGTGCCCCGGATTTAATCCACCAATGCAGCAGGTCAATTTCACTTTTTGTCAGTTGTCTTTTTTCTTTTGGCGGCATGTGGTCTTCATCACTATCCGGCAACATGATGCGCCTTATCAATTCACTTTTATCAATATTGCCGGGTACCACAGCCTTCGCATCTTCTCCGCCCTTTAAAATAAAATCAGGCGTATCTAATCTTAATTTTCCTTTCTTTTTATTTGGCCCATGGCAGGTGTAACAGCGTTCTTTAAGCAATGGCTGAACAGCATCGTTGTATACCATTGCCTCCTGGATATTTGCAATGGGTTTAATGGCAGGCCCTTTATCATCGGTAGTTGCAAACCCCTCAGCCAGGTAACCTTCACCGTGTGTTAGTGAACCGCCGAGATGCCCGGTAATCATAATAAGTATAATGAGTGCTACAGAAATTGATGCCTGTATGCGATGGTGTAAAACAAATTTTTGGATAAAAAAATAGCCTGTGGAAACAACGGCTACTGTTATGCCCATCCATTGATGTTGGCTAACAAGTTGTTCATTGTAATCGCCGCTTTGAGACAACATGAAACCTGTAATGCAGGAAGCAATTGCACTTAACATCCCCCAAAATAAAGCAAGAGAAATGGCGGGCACGAGCACAGCAAATTTCGGTTTGATTGTTAGCAACTGGAAAAAGCAGGCCAGCAATAAAATGCCAATAGGCAGATGAACAAGAACCGGGTGAAGTCTTGCTGTAACATTAAAAAAAGAAAGCAGGAACATGCCTTAAAATTATGTGCTTAAATTTTAACTGTATCGCTTTCTTAGCAGGTTCATCATGTGTACATTGATATCCCATTGATTGGCGAGAGGCTGCATAGTATAAGGCAAGGTAGGCATGTAAGTTGGCGGACCAAACTCAGCAAGGAAGGTGGCAGTTTCACCTTTTTTCTTTTTGCGTTCTATCACTTTATCCCACCAGGCAAAATGTGCTTTTACGGCGTCATCCCATTCAGGCGCTCTTGGGTCGTTAACCTGCGGGCCTTCCTGGTGGCCTATCCTTGCATGAATGTGTTCAGTTCTTTCAAGGGCTTTATCTACTGTCTCTTTCTGATCATGCAGTAAACTTTCATGTACATTGCACCAGTGCGAAATATCAAGCGTGAGTTTTAATTCAGGATATTTATCTATATAATTTTTGGCAACATGCGCTGCAAACATGATCCGGCTGCGATGCGTTTCGTGGCAAATAATGATGCCGGTTTTTTTTGATAAGCGAATGGTATGTTCAACAAAAGCCGCATTTATATCCATCGGAAAATGATCCCTTGCAGAGTGACAATTTAAATAGAGAGGTCGTTGCAGAGTTTTCTTAGCTGCAGCTTCTGTCATTTTTTTAAAATAGGTCAAATGCTCCTGCGGATCTTCCTGGCTTCCACCACATAAAAAGCCAACATCAAGCTGGTGTTTTTTTAAGGCTGTAAATAATTCATCCTGTACGGGCTTGTTATCCGTGGGCCACCAGACCTCAATGCCATCATAGCCAGCCTTTTTAGCCTTGGCACAAAATTCATCAAGCGTGCCTTCAAAGCCCCAGTTGGTGGCTAATACTTTAAGGTTATACCCTGCCATGTGTTCAGTAGTTTGCGGTGCCGCAAAGGCATCAAGTTTAGAGAGTAAAATACCAGTAGCTGCTGATGAGCCTAAGGTTAAAAAATTTTTTCTATTCAAAATAAATTGTTGTGCCGGAAGATATGGGTTATTGGGATTTGGGCAAAATGAAAGTTTCGGATTTTGTGTTTGATATACAACAATATTTGTGTAAATCTGCTGACTTATTCTTCAAAAATGATAGAACCTATACCATACTACTATGATAGCATTAACAGGGATGCGATAGTGATCAAACCTAAGCAACCTTTATTTGACTGGATAAATTCTATATACCCGGAGGACATTGTTGAAGGGGGTGATGAGGGAACAGTTTATCTCATAAAGGAACGAGATAGCAATGAAGCAATACAAAAATGGTTAAAAAAGAATTTCGACAAGATTTTTCAAAACGAGTTGAATAACTGGCATACAGCAGAAAGTGACTGGCCACAAAAAAGGACGTATAAACAATTTACAACGTGGTTCGACGTAGAAGTTTATTCCATGGTTTTAGACATGGAAGAAACAATCATCATAAAAGATTGAGTAATTTTTCGGAAAGGGCTATGGCGCATATAAGTTAACCTACTTAATAAACGTCAGCGTCTTCTGGTAAAAATCACCAACCAATGGCACAGGCTTTTCTTCACCGTTTACCGCAGCAACCAATCCTATTACCCATAGTACTAAAACGCCGAGGTTTACAAGATTAAAAAACAAACCGAGGAAGCCTAACAAAACACTGATAAACGAAATGGCTAAAGCGGTAAGCATAAGCCCTAATGATTGTTTGAGATGAAAGTGGGCTAATGAACTTTTATCAGGTGAATTGTTATAACTCACCAGCGCAATGATCCAACCGATAAGTGTAATGTAACTAACCCAGGCAATTGTTTTTTGTTCCATAAGCAGTTTTTTTGTGTGATGATTACCAGCAAGATAAAGCTTATGCTTAATAAACAAATGGTTATTGAAGATTGAATACAATTAGAGGGAATCTAACAATCTTCCTACGCAATAATATCTCTAATCACTTTTCCGGCAACATCTGTCAACCTGAACGGCCGGCCCTGGAATGGATAAGTAAACTCTTCATGATCAAAACCAAGCTGGTTAAGTATGGTCGCTTGTATATCAAAAGCATCAACCTGTCCGCTTATGCCATGATAGCCTATCTCATCGGTTTCACCGAAAGAAAAGCCCTTCTTAACACCACCACCCGCCATCCATATTGTAAAGGCATCTGTGTGATGGTCTCTGCCTTTGAAAGGATTTTGAGCGCCGTTCCTGTTTTCCATCATGGGTGTACGGCCAAATTCACCGCCCCAAACTACCAGGGTTTCTTCAAGCAAGCCACGTTGTTTCAGGTCAAGCAACAGGGCGGTTACCGGCTTATCCATACTGCGGTATTTATTAATGATGCCAAGGTTTAAGGCATTGTAAGCGCCATCACCATGTGCATCCCAGCCCCAGTCAAACAACTGAACAAAGCGAACACCCTTCTCAACAAGCTTTCTTGCTAACAACACATTATTAGCAAAGCAGGCCTTGCCGGGTTGCGTGCCATACATTTCATGAATATAAGCAGGTTCGTTTTCAATATTCATCACTTCCGGTGCGGTAATCTGCATACGGTAAGCCATTTCATATTGTGAAATTCTGGAAAGAATTTCGGGGTCTTTATACTCATTATATTCTTCGTGGTTGGCTTCGCTGATGGCTTCAATAGAGGCCTTGCGGATGTTCCTCGTCATGCCCTGCGGATCTTTTATAAACAAAACAGGATCGCCTTCGCTGCGGCATTGCACACCCTGGTAAACAGATGGCAAAAAGCCGCTGCCCCAAACACTTTTACCCGCATCAGGAAAACTACCGCCACTTGTAAGTACTACAAAGCCCGGAAGGTTTTGATTTTCTGTACCTAAACCGTAAGTAACCCAGCTACCCATGCTTGGCCGGCCAAGCCGCGGGCTGCCCGTATGGATTAACAACTGCGCAGGTGCATGATTGAATTGGTCTGTTTTTACCGCCTTTAAAAATGTAACCTCATCTGCAACGGTAGACAAATGTGGCAGGTGTTCACTTATCCAGGCACCGCTTTGGCCATGCTGCGAAAATTTAGCAACTGGTCCTAACATTTTTGGCACACCGGTAATA
Source organism: Chitinophagaceae bacterium (assembly GCA_031365305.1). Lineage (GTDB taxonomy): Bacteria > Bacteroidota > Bacteroidia > Chitinophagales > Chitinophagaceae > Ginsengibacter. The sequence continues at coordinate 5,455 of JANLXV010000174.1, read as the reverse complement.
AAAGCAAATTGCTTACCTGCCAATAATGATGGCGGACAATCCTGTCCATCCATCTTGGCTAATTCGGGTTTATAATCAAACAGTTCCAACTGAGAAGGCGCACCCGCCATGTGCAGGTAAATAACGCTTTTGGCCTTACCTGCAAATGGCGGTGATTTTGGCAATAATGGATGTGCAGGATCAAAGGCTGCTATTGAAGATGATGTTTTATTGGCACCGCAGCTTCCTAATAACGAACCCATAGCTAAAGCACCCAGACCCATAGCACTCTCTTTTAAAAAATGCCTGCGGGTATGTACTCTAAGCTGCGCTGCCTGGGCTTCTCTTAAAAGCCGCTGGTTGTATAAATCTTTTTGAGTCATATTAATTTAAAAGTAAAAAGTAAAAAGTAAAAAATTTTAATGCCCTGATGACTTCTTCGCTCCCTATATCTTCATATTAATTTAAAATTTAAAAAGTAAAATTTTTCAATGACACTCATACCTTATACCTCATACCTCACCCCTAATTCTTCACCACCACTTCATCCAGGTTCAACATAGCATTTGCCACTACAATAAGTGCTGCAAATTGCGGGTTGTTATTTTCTTTACTCATCTCGGTTATTTCACAGGTTTTATCATGGTCATTTTTAAATTCTGCTAAAGCATTCTGATAAAGCTTCTCAAATATTTTTAAGGTAGAAGGTGATATGGGTTTGTATAACATCATCCGGTAACCTGCAGAAATTTGCTTAGCAACATCTTTACCCGTTTCATTTTTCATTCGGTTAGCAAAATGCCGGGAAAGATCAATGTATGCTGAATCATTTAATGTTGTTAGTGCCTGCAAAGGCGTATTGGTTCTTATACGGCGGGCAGCGCATACTACACGTTGGGCGCCATCAAATGAAATCATGGAAGGATATGGCGACGATCTTTTCCAATAGGTATAGATCGCCCTGCGATACTGGTCTTCACCCTTACTGCTTTTCCACCTGGCACCATTATACGGCGATAGCCAGATGCCATCCGGCTGCCACGGCATTACGCCTTCACCATACATTTTTGTGCTTAACGTTCCGCTGATACATAAGTCCTGGTCACGCAGTTGCTCCGCACTTAAGCGAAGCCTGGGGCCACGGGCATAAAATTTATTGAAGAGGTCTTTTTCTTTAAGTTCTTCTGTAAGTTTTGATTGTTGCCTGTAGGTGGCGCTCATCACCAATTCTTTCAGTAATTTTTTTATGTCCCAGTTGTAATCATTCATCAGTTTCCACGACAGATGATCCAATAATTCTTTATGTGTTGGCGGCATACCCTGTGTGCCTAAGTCTTCAAGCGTTTCTGCGATGCCCGTACCAAATAATTGCTCCCATAACCTGTTCACGATGGTGCGTGATACCAAAGGATTGCGCTTATCAATAAGCCACATAGCCAGGCCCAGCCTGTTCTTTGGCGCATTTGCCGGCATGGCATAATGTAGAGTATTAGGCACATCGGCAGTTACTTCTTTTCCTTTATTCCGCCAGGCGCCTCTTTCAAAAACATTTGACGTGCGATACATTGCCGCCGGATTATCAAGCATTACAGGCGTTGTTGGCCCTTCACTATTAATTAGCGTATGATAAGCAACATTAATTTTTTCGTAGCCTTCATTGCCCTTGCCTGGCAGTTGTTTGGTAAAAGCAAACCAATCAAAAAACAAAGTATACTCATCTTTCTTTTCGGGAGAAATGGTGTATGTAAAGTAGATATCATGCACGCCTTTCTGCGCAGCAAAATCAATTATAACATTTGAATATTTTTTATAAGATTGCACCTGCCACGCTTTTACCACAGGCCCGTTTGGTGCATCAAGATGCATAGTCAATTGCCCGCCATTCCTGGGAGTAATGTATCTGTAAATAAGGCGGTCAATATTATTAAGATCAACATGCTTTAATCTTGCAACAGATCTATTCTTAAAAAATAAGCCCACATTCATATTGCCTATTACAGCATTGGAAAGGTTGTCAGCAGATTCGCAATAAATGGCGGGCTGACCTGTTTTTAAAAGTAATTTCATTTCATCAGCCTGCCGTTCATTAGCCTGTGATCTCACCCAACTCAGCACATTATTTAATTGTTGCTGTAGTGTATCGTTGTAATTTTTTAATAAGGGATAATCTCCCGGCACGTCCTCATCCCTGGTGTTATTAAAGTAGGCCATGAACTTATAATACTCATCATGCTTAAAGGGATCATACGGATGGCTATGGCATTGCACGCATGAAAACGTTGTACTCATCAGCGCTTCCCAGGTTGTATTTACCCGATCAAGAACAGCCGCCGTTCTAAACTCTTCATTATTTGTTCCGCCTTCATCATTCGTCATGCTGTTGCGGTGAAACGCCGTGGCTATGTATTGTGCATCCGTCGGATTTGGCAACAGGTCACCCGCAATTTGTTCTTTTATAAATTCATTATACGGCATATTATTATTAAAAGCCCTGATCACCCAATCCCTGTATTGCCATATCTCTCTGCCGCCGTCAGATTCATAACCCTTGGTATCAGCATACCTTGCAAGGTCTAGCCACATAGATGCCCAACGTTCCCCATAATGTGCCGAGGCTAATAAAGAATCCACCAACGTTTCATAGGCTTCAACGCTATCAGTACTTTGTAAAAATTGTTTGGCTACATGCTCATTTGGCAACAGGCCGGTAAGGTCGAGGCTTACACGCCTCAGTATAGTTGGCTTATCAGCAGCAATGGAGGAAGACAGCATTTCCTGTTGCAGCCTTGCATAAATAAATTTATCAACATCATTTTTTACCCAGTCATTTTTTACATCCGGTACTTCTGTTTTTTTTACAGGGAGATAAGCCCAATGGTCGCCCCACTTCGCTCCCTGTTTTATCCACCTTCTAAAAATATCAATTTCTTCTTTTGATAAGGGGGCATGTTTATAAGGCATTCTTTCATCGGGATCATTAAGAGAAATACGCCGCATCAATTCACTGCCGTCCGGGTCTCCGGGGATGATAGCACGTTTACCTGATTTTGCTGTAGCCAGCGCTTCATCATGAAATAAAAGACTAAAGCCAGACTTTGCTCTTACACCGCCATGGCAGATAATACATTTTTTATTAATGATGGGTTTTACATCTGCACTAAAATCTATTTGTTTATCAGAACCCATCAGGAAACAGCCCGTAAAAACAAGCCCCATCAGGCCTGCAATGAAGATGATTTTTTTATAATACAATGGTTTCATATCAGCAAAAAAGAATTATGTGAGCAGAATTTAAAGGTACTTCATTACGCCTTAAATCAGGTGATATGGCTATGGCAAAATTTATGCTTGTAAAACAGAATATTATTGTAGGAATACAGTCAGCAGAAATATTTAAAAAAATAATCAAAAGATAAATTATAGCGCTAACTTATTGTTCACCAGTCATAGACTGCCATTCAATATTTCTTTGGTAAGAAAATGGCTTACCACTTGCTGGCGCTTCCATAGAGCCTTTCAATTTTCCGGAACTGTCTTTTTTTACATGTAGCCTGGTGAAAGAATAAGCCCCTTTTTCAAAATTAAATGTAGTGCCATCATCATCATATAAATAAAAGGAAGCCTCTTTGGTGCCATAATGCAACACTTTAAGCGGAACCTTTTCATCAATTGCATAAGCGTGGCGATGTGTTGACACTGTGGGTATAATGCCACCATCTTTTACAAACAAGGGGATCTTATCTAAGCCCGGCTCTATTGTGATTTCCTCGTTTTCTCCTGCCAGTGCACCCGTATAAAAATTATACCATTTACCTGCAGGCAAAAATACCTTGCGGCTTTTTTCGCTGGTGAACATAGGTGCCACCAAAATATAATCACCCATCATATACTCGTCTTTTATATCTTGTTTTATATCTATGGAATATGGATTGGTTGCAGCATCCAGCTCGCCTTTTAGGGTATTTCCGCTAAAGCCAAAACCTTCCGTAAGATTCATGGCACGAAAAGGCGGCTTACCTTCAAAATGATATTGCGCAAAGCAGGTATAGATATAGGGCAGTAGTTGCATACGCAGGTTAGCTACGTCTCTAACCGCATTTTCCACTTCCGGAAAAGACCAAGGTTTTGTACCATCAGCCCAGGCATTAAGCATAGCCATAGGCGAAAAGCAAACCGATTGCATGCGTCGCAGCCACTCTTCTGCCGTTTGCGAAGCCCTTACTTCCGGCGTCCACAACACACCGATAAAACTGCTGTTGATCAGGGCTGTGATGAAATCTTTATGGCTGTAATAATCATTATAAATTACGTAAGGAAAATTGCTTGCTCCGGCATTGGAAGCTCTTATTAAGCCGTATGTGCGCTTGTTCTTTTCCTTAAACCAGCCATCCGTCATGTTCTGCAGCAGCAAACCATAAACCTGCCGCATTTGCTCAGCACTTACACCGGAGGGAAACGTAGCCACATCAGGCCAAAGCCAGTTGTCAAAGCCGTCTACCTCATCTATCTTATAGCCGCCTACGCCAATATCCAAATGATTTTTTAAGAATTTTTTTTTATATAAAAGTCTTGCCGCTGGCAAAGTAAAATCAGGTACAGCACCATTCCATACGGTGTGCGTACCACAAAAAGGTTTCATAAAAGGATAGAGCGGCGCTTTAGGCGACACATAAGGATTGAGCCAGAGATTTGTGCTGATGCCTTTTGCAGCCAAAGTATCAATAAAACCTTTAGGATCTGGAAAGCGGCTTGTATCCCATTCAAAACTGCAAGGATACGATAGCGTTTGCCAGCCGGGTTCCACGCCGATAAAATCCAGCGGAAAATTGTGTTTCTCAAAATCGTTGGCTTCGTTTATAATTTGTGTTTGCGTAAAAAGTGCAGGTACGCGTTGCGTAAAGCCTAAACCCCATTTTGGCGGTAGATAACCGCCGCCATTCATCAGGTTATAACGCTGTACAACCTGCATGGGTGTTGGGCCGGCAAATACAAACAGTTCGGCGCCATCAGCAGGCACCAGTATTTCAACGGCATCTGAATAAGGCTGCGGTTCCCAGTTTTTATCTTCATTCCTGTTATAGAGCACAGGCGGATTTTTAGTATCAGCCCTTATGGCTGTGCCTGCATACACCGTTATATAGCGGGCTGCATTAATGAGCACACCATAACCTTTTGAAGAGATATAAAAGGGCACCGGTGCATGTGTGCGGCCGTTATCTTCGCCGCCATAATGATCAACGTGCAAATTAAGAATGCGACCCCGCTGATTAATGGTTTTAAAATTAAGACCCAGCCCAAACAGTTGTTCTTCTTTACTGATTGGAAATCTTAAATAGGTTTTATGTTCAACAATTTTATAGGCAATGTCTTTAACATTGATTGGGAAAGTTGTTTGTGGCAGAGCGGCAATAGCTTTTACATTGGCTGTTGCCCCGGCGGCGGATAACAACGTTGTTTTATCCGGCTGTCCGGCTGC
>JANLXV010000156.1:0-13340 GCA_031365305.1 Chitinophagaceae bacterium | reverse complement strand
GTGTGTTGCCATATCTCGGCTACAACGCCCCAGCTATCTAAGCCAATAAGCCTGTGACGTTCTCCCTGCTTAAGTTTTATTTTATCACCAACTTTTAAAGTATGTTTTACCTCCTCATGATCTGTGTTGCTGGTTGCTACTGCAACTTCTCCATCAATACACCGCCAGATCTCTGCACGGCGATGATGGTATTGCCAGCTTAAACGCTTGCCCGGCGCTACCATCAAAATTTTGGGACTAAGTTTTTCAGAGATCTTTAATTTTTCAAAATCTTCTTCAGGAAAAAAATGTTCAGCAAACGCTGCTGCCTGTGTTTCATCAATCACATAAAACCCTCCCCATGGCCGGGTTTTATCTTCCTGTACAATTTTAAAATTTAAATTATTTAAAAGTTCTGCTGACTTATCAAAGGTTGATGTATCTGACATAATTGTAAGTGTTCCTATTAAAAATGTGGTGTTGTTCAGAGTTTATGATGAGAATACTATTACTTACTTAATGAAATATTGCGGCAATTTTAATTGAAAAATAATTCATGTTATTAACAAAGAATGGTGTTTAATTGGCCAATTGAATTAATCATGAGCATAGATAAATTGTTCTGTATATAATAAAGATTATTAACGCACTTTGCGTGGAGATTATAAACTATAAAAAGAATGCTCTTGAAATACCAAGCTCCAGCCCACGCAATTCTGCCAGCCCTCTTAACCGCCCAATAGCGGAGTAACCCGGGTTTGTTGTCTTTTTTAAATCATCCAACATCTGGTGGCCATGATCGGGCCGCATATAAACACCTCTTTTTTGCTGCTGCATTAGTTCCACAATTTCTTTTAAAACGGCGTACATATCAACATCGCCTTCAAGATGATTAGCTTCATAAAAGTCTCCATGTTCATTTCTTGTCGTGCTGCGCAGATGAACAAAATGTATTCTTTCAGCAAACTGCTTTACCATTGCCGGCAGATCATTATCAGGCCTTACGCCAAAGGAGCCGGTGCAAAAACAAAGTCCGTTGGCGGGAGACGGCACTTCCTTAAAAATAAAATTGAGATCATTAGCCGTAGAAACAACTCTTGGTAAACCAAATAATGAATATGGTGGATCGTCAGGGTGGATAGCCATATATACATTACATTCATCAGCCACAGCACAAATTTCATTTAAGAAATAGATAAGGTTAGCACTTAATTTTTTAGCATCAACATGATGATACGTATCAAGTGCCTGCTGAAATTGTGCAATGGTAAAGCTTTCTTCACTGCCCGGTAATCCCTTAATAATATTTTGCTGTAGCAATAATTTTTCATCTGCCGTCATTTTCTCAAACCTAATTTCAGCTTTGTCTATATCTGCCGCTTTATAACTTTTTTGAGCATCTTTTCTTTGTAATATCAAAAGGTCAAAAGCTATAAAAGCAGCCTGCTCATACCGTAAGGCAAGCGAACCATCCGACATCCTGTAAGCCAGGTCAGTTCTGGTCCAATCTACCACCGGCATAAAATTATATGTAATCACTTTTATACCACATGCACTGAGATTCCTGATGGTTTGCTTGTAATTTTCAACGTACAATTTAAAGTCACCGCTTTGTGTTTTTATGGCTTCATGCACCGGCACACTTTCAACAACCTCCCATGCCATGCCAGCATTTTCGATTAGCGTTTTTCTTTCCAGAATATCTTCGGTTAACCATACTTCGCCATTGGGCACATGATGTAGCGCCGTAACAACACCAGAGCAACCAGCCTGCCTGATATCGCTCAGGCTTACAGGATCGTTTGGGCCAAACCAACGCATGGTTTGATTCATGAGGAACAGGCGGGTATTTTTATTTTTTGTTGCAATCATTGATTCATGTAGAAATCAGCAAACTTTAATCTGCACACGATAAAGATACAGCGTAGTTTCTAGCTGTGCCATTGCTTGTACATCAGTTCTTTTCAAAAGGCATTTTAAATTTGCTTACTGGCTTTTACCGGCAGAGTTGAAACAAATAGCATCAATTTAATTTTGTAAATTGCTTTCATAATTTATACTCATGCAACAGGCCATTAAAGAAAAAGAATTTCGCAGGTTAACTGCTGAATACTTTGAAACAAAAGCGAAGCAGGTTAAGGGTCCTGAAAAATTGCTCGTAATGCTTGAGATGAGGAAATATCTTACTGCTGCCCGTGAACATGGTTTGTCTTTTGAAGAACTTAAAAAAGCTGGTTTTAAATTTGCAACCGTACCCGATATTAAGAATTAGTGAACTTTCCTATTCATTCACTTCGGGCATTGGTATAATATACCATTGCTACTTCTTCGATTTCAGCTCCGTATTTTCTGATTATCCGGATCTGGCTTCTAAAGTGTATGGGTTCAATCTTGAATTAAAGCAAACACCTGAAAATATTAAACCCGGGCTTGATAAACGCATCGGTGCAACCGTGGCATTAATACTGAAAACATTTCTTCATGAAAAAGAAAATGTAGTTGTGTACATCTGCGATACCAGCGACAACCATGAAAAAGCCCGCTTTCATAAATTTACTAACTGGTTTAAAATTTATAACGAGGGGAGCATCATTCAACTTAAAGGTGTTATTCACGCCGGCAAAACCAATATCCTTCATGCGATGCTAATTCATAAAAACAACAAACTGATTAATGAATTTATTGATGCTTATGAAATAATTACCGGCATCTACACAAAGCCGGATGATGATGAGTTGAATAATATACTGAATGATCCGGGCTGGTAATTTTTACTGGTTCATACATTTTAAAAGCCCATCCTGATATAAAAAAATTAGTATGAATGATAATGGCTAATAGGATATGACTGCCAAATAACTATTCAAATACCACCGTTTTATTATTGTACACAAATACCCGGTCTTCAAACAGCATTTTCAGCGCTTTGGCTAATACAGCTTTTTCAATTTCTTTTCCGGCAGTAATCATGGCGGCTGGCGTATAGGTATGATTTACCGGGATGATCTGCTGCTCAATTATTGGTCCTTCATCAAGATTATCGGTTACGAAATGCGCCGTGGCGCCGATAAGTTTAACCCCTCTTATAAATGCCTGCCTGTAAGGATTGGCGCCCATAAATGCCGGTAAAAAAGAATGATGAATGTTGATGATTTTCTGAGCCTGCTTTGCAACGAAATCAGGAGAGAGTATACGCATAAATTTCGCCAGAACCAGATAATCATATTGATAAAGTGACAGACATTTTACCAATTCATCTTCATATTGCGCTTTACTTTTTTGTTCATGACTAACGAGTATAAAAGGCAAATCAAACTTTTCAGATATGCTTTGCAACGTGGTATGGTTGCCTACAACCGCCTGCACTTTTGCACCAAGTGTGTCAAAATGATTTCGAATTAAAATATCACCGAGACAGTGATATTCCTTTGTTACCATGACAACTATTTTCTTGTCAGGCTGTCGATTTACGGTTATTGTTGCATCAGCCGGCAGCAACATTTTTAATTCTTTATATAAACCTTCTGCATTCTCGAAAGAATCGGTCGCAAGCCGTAAAAAGAATTGATCTTCCAATGTATCCACATGCTCTCTCATAGAAAGAATGTTGATGCCATTCTTCGCCATTACTTCGGCAATAACTGCTACTAATCCAACTTTATCCCGGCACTGAATACGAATGATCATAAAGGTTATTTTTGGGTGCGCAATGGTAAAAATAATCTTAAGACTAATATCTCGTCACTCGTCCAATTTAAATGTAACGGGCTGTTGTCTATACGCTTTTACCTGGTGACCATTATTTATAGCCGGTTTCCATTTAGGTCCATTCCTGATAGCAGCTATTGAAATTTCTGCCAGCTTCGACGATTTCATTGTCAGCGCTTCAACATTACTTACTGAACCATCTGTTGATACCACAAATTGCACCAGGCATGTGCCTGACTCTGCAGCAGCAACCAATTCATCCATATTTTTTTCGACCTGGCGTGTCACATATAAATTCCAGTTGCCATTAAAGCTTGCAGGTATTTGAACATCCACATAAGTTGAATCTTCTTTTTCTTTTACATGAAGTGTCTCCAGTATTGTACTACCGTGTATATCTATAGGTCCATCTACATTTGCAAGGCCGTCAGCACCGCTTTTGGTATCTATAATTACATCGCTGATATCGCCGGTTGGCACAGCTTGATCTGTTACTTTATTATCAACTACAATCAAAGGCTTCGTGTTGCTTATTTTTTGGGAAGCTACGATTGAAGCAGCTATGGGCTTTGGAATAGCAGTGGCTGGTGGCGGATCAGTAGGTTCCAGTATTAAAGGTGGGGTGTTGTAAACAATAACAGAAGGCTGATTTGAATTAAACAAACTTAATAAGCCTATAGCACTAAAAATCACCAGAAACATAAAGCCCAAAGCTTTTGCCAATCTTGTGTTGTAAGATTTTCGCAAAACATAGGCACCGTAATTTTTATTCCTTCCATCAAATATAATATCAAGAATATCTGCTGATAGTATTTTACCTGCTTCCATAGTGTTGTTTTCAACTAAGAGAAAACCAAGACAATTTTTCCACAATAGTTCCGACAAAATCTTTTTAAAAGAAAAGCCTGAAGTTTATTTAAAGTATATTTTCTATGATAAATCAAATGTGGCAAAAAGATTGAAGTGTGTTAACGAATCAAAAAACTTAACATCATGAAACGACTTCTCATTATCTCAGCTATTGCCTTTGCACTCGTATCTTGCGGCGACGACACTTCCGCTACTACCGAATCAACAACAGATTCTTCTTCTACTTCAACCGGCACAATGGATGCTTTCGGAAGCTCTTCTACTCCTTCCTCATCAGCAGATAATACCGGGATGGGAACCACAAGCGGTGATTCCTCAATGCGTGGAACAGATAGTTCAATGTCCGTTACAAATTCAGGCACGAATGGAAGAACAGACTCAGCAAGGATGATGGACAGGAATACTGTAGATTCTGCAAAAAAAGTCAACTAATATCTTACGACTATAAATGCAAAAGCCTGCGGGTATATTAAAGAATACCTGCAGGCTTTTAATTATGATTTCTTAAGGTGACGATTAAGCTCTTTGTGTCCACGTTCTCCGCGAAGAGGCGCCACGTGACCTTGGCACAAACCGCTGTGCCGCCTGGTTAACATTTGGAATACCTAAAAAACTCTGGAAGGGATAGCCATCTGCTGATGGTATTGGTTGGCCAATCACCTTCACAATGTCCCGCAAGTATGCTCGCTCTTCAGCATCACAAAAAGAGTAAGCTATACCACTGGCCCCTGCCCGGCCTGTTCGTCCTATGCGGTGTACATAACTTTCAGGTACATTAGGCAATTCAAAATTTATAACATGCGACAACTCATTTATATCAATACCTCTTGCTGCAATATCTGTTGCAACCAATACACGTAAATCACCATTTTTAAACATGCTCAAAGCACGCTGCCGTGCCGATTGTGATTTTTCACCATGAATAGCATCTGCATGAATACGTTCTTTATTAAGCAGTCGAGCTACTTTATCTGCACCATATTTTGTACGTGTAAACACAAGAGCCGTTTTAATATCATGGTTTTTTAACAGGTGAACCAGCAAGGCATTCTTATCGGCTTTTTCTACATAGAACATTTGCTGCTCAATCAGGTCAACAGTGGAAGACACTGGTGTTACAGCAACTTTAACCGGGTTGTGCAAAATACTATTTGCAAGCCCGGCTATTTCAGGCGGCATGGTTGCTGAGAAAAACAGCGTCTGCTTTTTCTGCGGCAACCTTGTAATGATTCTTTTTACATCATGAATAAAACCCATGTCAAGCATACGGTCTGCTTCATCTAACACAAACAATTCAATATTCTGCAGGTTGATATACCGCTGGGCAATAAGATCCAGCAACCTTCCCGGTGTAGCTATTAATATATCAACCCCATGGCGCAAAGCATTCACCTGGGGTACCTGGGATACACCACCAAAAACAACGAGGTGTCTTAAACCTGTATTCTTGCCGTAGGCTGCAAAGCTTTCGCCAATCTGGATGGCCAGCTCTCTTGTAGGCGTTAATACCAAAGCCTTGATCGGCGTACCGCCGTTTTGCGATGTTCTGCTGAGATATAATAGTTGTAAGATAGGTAAGGCAAAAGCTGCCGTTTTTCCCGTGCCGGTTTGTGCACAGCCTAATAGGTCCTTACCTTCTAATACGACAGGAATAGCTTGTTCCTGAATAGGTGTGGGGTTTGTATAACCCTCGTTTTTAAGCGCATTTAATATGGGCTCAATCAAATTCAAATTTTCAAATATCAATGTGAAAAATTTTAATAATAAAGTATCAACGTGCCCATACTTTTGGCAGATTAATTAAATATCCGGCTCGTCATAATTTGACCGGATGAAACTTTACATTGTAGGAAGAGTATCGGGTCTGCTAAGAGAGAAGTATACGAATGGCTGCAAATGTACAGTATTTAATTTAAAAGTGTTAACGATAACATTATTACTTCGTAACATTAAATTTAAACAAGTGTTTAATTTTATTGATATATTTGCATCTATCAATGTATTTTAAATGGATTTAAAGCAGTTGGAAAAGATTTCAAAAGCGCTTGGCGATAGTACAAGAATAAAGATACTGATGGGTATGGCTAAATGTGATGGTAGCTTTCAATGCTCTAAAATCAAGAATATTACCAAGCTTGCACAACCCTCGGTGAGTCATCATATCAAGACGCTTATTGAGGCAGGGTTGATAGAGCCTGAAAAAGATGGCCGGAATTATTCTTACGTATTAAACAAAGCCCTGGTAAAATCGTTTATAAATACAATTGGTAAACTGGCGGAAAATTAATTTCGCCATTCGATGTCTGCTATATAGAATGATCCTTCTTTCTGAAAATCACGTGATAATTATTAATGCGCAAACCAATTATTAATGAGATGGATTTTTGAGCGAACTACTACCCCGGCTTTTTTTAGAAAATATAAATTAAGAAACAGGATAGCAGGTTTATCAGTGCTTCTATGCATGTCTTTACCGGCCTTTTCACAAACAATACCGCAGGACAGTTTATTAAACGAGGTGACTTTACAATCTGCCATTACTTATGCTATAAAAAATCAGCCGGCCATACAACAATCGTTGCTGGATGAACAGATCACAGCATCAAATATTCGCAGCAGGCTAGCAGACTGGTATCCGCAGGTAAATTTTAATTTTGCGGTACAACATAATTTTTTGTTGCCAACGAGTTTCTTTGCAGGCAACGCCACAAGATTGGGGGTAAACAATACTTCAGCGGGGCAATTCACTGCCACGCAAACTATTTTTAACAGGGACGTGCTGCTGGCAAAAAGAACTAAAGCACAGGTGCTGTTACAAAGCCGGCAAGCCACAGCCGATAATACAATTGATCTGATTGTAAATGTGACAAAAGCTTTTTATGATGTGCTGGCAACAGCGCAGCAGGTAAAGGTTGCGGAAGAAAATATCATCCGTATTGAACGAAGTCTCAAAGATGCAGAGGCACAATACAAAGCCGGCATTGCTGATAAGATAGACTATAAAAGGGCAACCATAAGCCTAAATAATACACGGGCATCAAAACGAAGCAATGAAGAATTGGTTAAAGCTAAACAGGAATATCTGAAATCATTAATGGCTTACCCACAACAGGCGCCTTTAAATATTATATACGATAGCATAGCTCTTGAAAATGAAATATCCCTCGATACTTTACTGGTGCCTGATTACCGGGCAAGGATAGAATACCGCATTCTTGAAACTCAGCAAAATTTATTACAGGCTAACGTGGCATATAACCGGTGGAGTTACCTGCCTTCTGTTTCTGCCAACGGCGCTTATAATTTAAATTTTCAGAACAATAAATTTGGCAAACTCTATAATGCCAATTATCCTAACTCCTATGCGGGCCTCACCTTGGGCGTACCCATTTTCCAGGGCGGTAAGCGTAAAGCCAATATTCATACCGCTGAACTTGAGTTAAGCCGCAACAGCCTCGATATTACAAATCTGAAGAACAACATCAATGCTCAATTTGCGCAGGCCCTGGCAACTTATAAAGGCAGCCTCGGCAATTACCTGGCGCTTAAAGAAAACATATTGGTGGCAAGAGAAGTATATGATGTAATACAATTACAATACAGGTCTGGTATTAAAACTTACCTGGAAGTAATAACGGCTGAAGCTGACCTGCGAACATCACAGATTAATTATTTTAATGCACTTTACCAGGTACTGGCCGGTAAGGTAGATGTGCAAAGAGCTTTAGGACAGATCACTTACTAATATCAACAATAATAATTACAAGAATAAAATATATGACCGACAATTTTTATCGTCAATCCATAATTGCAGGTATAGCATTAACCGTACTCGCAACGTCATGCGGAAATAAAAATGTTGCACCTCCGCCACCGCCACCGCCGCAGGTTACCGTTGAAAATGTTGCCCTTACAAACGCTGTATATTATGACGAATATCCTGCAACCGTTGCAGCCTTAAACCAGGTTGAGCTAAGACCGCAGGTGAGCGGCTTTATTACCGGCGTATATTTTACGGATGGCGCAAAAGTTAAAAAAGGCCAGCTATTATATTCCGTAGATGCGCAGTTGTATTCAGCCAACTATCAGCAGGCAGTTGCCAATTTGCAGGTGGTGGAAGCTAATCTGAATAAAGCGCAAAAAGATGCGAACCGTTATCATGAACTTGATAAAGCCGATGCCGTGGCAAAACAATTGGTTGATAATGCTGATGCTGCTGTGGAAGTGGCCAGGCAACAGGCTTCTGCTGCAAAAGCTAATATACAGGCCGTTTCAACAAGTGTAAGGTATACTAAAGTATATGCGCCATTTAATGGCACCATTGGCATCTCGTTGGTAAAAACAGGTGCTGCGGTTACTGCAGGTCAAACAATACTTAATACCGTGTCAAGTGATGGAGAACTCGCTGTAGATTTTAATATAGATCAAAAAGATATCTATCGTTTTTCCAACCTGCTCAATCAAAAGGATACCCAAAAAGATTCAACTTTTACTTTAGCGTTTGAAGGTGAAGTGTATCCTTATCCCGGCAAGATCGCTTTGATTGACCGTGCAGTAAATCCACAAACCGGCACCATTAAAGCAAGGCTTATTTTCTCCAATGCAAAGAATGTATTAAAGGCCGGTATGAATGGTACTGTTCGTGTTAAGAACAATGCGTCCACGCAATCTATTGTTATTCCTTACAAAGCCGTAACAGAGCAACTTGGTGAATATTTTGTTTACATACCCGGCGACAGCAATAAAGTATCGCAACGCAAAGTGGCGCTGGGCAGGCAATTGGGCGCAAACATCATTATAAAAGATGGTCTTGAGCCAACTGATAAAGTGGTAACGCAAGGCGTGCAAAATTTACGTGAGGGCGTGAAAGTTACTATTAGCGCAGCCGCAACAAAAGACTCCGCAGCAACAAAAAAATAAATGTATCATGTTGCAACTGCAGCATAAAGTATAATAAATGATAGCAGATACTTTTATAAAAAAACCGGTTACAGCCATCGTCATTTCTGTAGTTATTGTGCTGGTAGGTATTATCGCTATGGCGAAATTACCGGTGGCACAGTACCCAAATATTACACCACCAACAGTGACCATCTCCGGCATTTTTACAGGCGCTGATGCGCAAACGGTTGAACAAACCACCACCACTGCTATAGAAACCCAGGTTAACGGCACACCCGGCATGACTTACATGAGCAGCAACAGCACCAGCAGCGGGCAAAGCACCATTAACGTAAATTTTGATATAGGCACAGATGTAAATATTGCAGCGCTTGATGTACAAAACCGTGTAAGCGTTGCCCAGCCTGCTTTACCAGACGCCGTTAAGCGTTTAGGACTAACCGTTCGTAAGCGTAACCCGAGTATTATGGTGGCGCTGGCATTATTCTCTCCCAACGGTACACACGATGCAACCTTCATTGGTAACTATGCCAACATCTATTTAAAAGATGCTTTGCAAAGAGTAAAGGGCGTGGGAGATATTGTTTCCCGTGCGGATGATTTTGGTATGCGTATATGGCTTAACCCTGAAAAATTAGCGGTACTCGAAATGACCACGTCTGATATTCTTGCGGCTCTTGCTGAACAAAATTTACAGGTGGCAGCAGGAACTATTGGTGGCAATCCACAACCAAACGTACAGAGTTTTGAATACAGTGTGTTAACCAACAGCCGCATAAATACTAAAGATCAGTTTGAAAATATTATTGTTCGCACCAGGCCTGAAACCGGTACTGTAGTGTATTTGAGAGATGTAGCCAGGGTTGAATTAGGCAAATTTGATTATGGCAGCAATGCTTATGTTGATGGAAAGCCCGCCGCATTTGTATTGATCTACCAGGCGCCGGGCGCCAATGCTTTGGAAACTTTTGATGGCATTAACAAAGCCCTTGTAGAAATTAAAAAGACTTTTCCCAAGGACATAGATTATGCCATGCCTTTAGAAACCGTTTCAGTCGTAAAGGTTTCCATTAAGGAAGTCATCTATACACTTATCGAAGCATTAACACTTGTTGTGCTTGTTGTATTTCTTTTCTTACAAAACTGGCGGGCAACGCTTATACCAGTTTTAGCCATTCCTGTTTCATTAATCGGCACGTTCATACTGTTTATCCCTTTCGGCTTCACCATAAATACCTTAACGCTCTTTGCTTTTGTACTGGCTATTGGTATTGTGGTAGATGACGCTATTGTGGTTGTTGAAGCCGTGCAGCATTATATAGATCATTTTAAATTATCGCCAAAGGAAGCCACAGCACGGGCCATGAAAGATATATCAGGGCCAGTGGTTGCTATAGCCTTAATATTGGCCGCGGTGTTTGTACCTGTTGGGTTTATACCGGGCATCGTAGGAAAGTTGTATCAGCAATTTGCTATTACGATTGCAGCTTCAGTTATCATATCTGCTTTTGTAGCCTTATCGCTAACGCCGGCTTTATGTAGCATTATGCTTAAGCCCGCTAAAGATGCTTCAGCAAAGAAAAATGTTTTAGAAAAGTTTTTTGCCTGGTTCAATAACGGCTTTGGCAAGATGAACCGTTCTTACACACGTGGTGTCGCCAAATGGATAAGAGCCACGCCAATGGTGTTGATCATGCTGGTATGTTTATTTATTGGTTTGTTTTTTATGTTTAAAAGCAAGCCTTCCGGCTTTATACCGAGTGAAGATGAAGGCCGGTTGTACGTTACCTACGAAATGCCCGAAGGTACTTCCACCAGCAGAAGCAAAGCCATGATACTTGATATTATGAACCGGGTGAGAAAAATACCCGGTGTAAGAACAGTAGGTGGCCTGGCAGGTTTAAACATTCTCAGCTTCTCCAGCAAATCCAATGTGGGAACCATGTTTGTAAACCTGAAGCCATGGAATGACAGGACAGACAAAGACATGCAGTTACAAAGCATTATTGCCAACATTCAAAAAGCAACCGGTGATATAAAAGAAGCAAGGATATTACCGATAGCCCCGCCGGCAATACCTGGCCTTGGGCAAACAGCTGGCTTTACTTTTGAATTACAACAAACCACCAGCACCGATAATATTCAGCAGTTTGAAAGTGTAGCAAGACAGTTTTTAGCTGAAGTAAATAAGCGGCCGGAGATCGGCATGGCCTTTACTTTTTTTACCACACACACGCCGAGTTACCAGGTTAATGTAGATAAGGAGCAGGCCAAAAAGCTTGGTGTTTCAGTATCTGATGTATACGCAACCATGTCTACTTTATTAGGCAGCAGTTATGTAAATGATTTTAATCTTTATGGAAGAAATTTTAGGGTGATGGCTCAGGCAGATAGCACCTACCGGTCATCAATAGGCGAACTTGGCAAGTATTATGTGCGCAATAGCCAGGGCAATATGATACCATTAAGTTCATTAGTTACAACCGCAGTTACCGAAAGTCCGTCATTAATATCTCACTACAATATTTACAGATCTATTGAGATCAACGGCTCGCCAAAACCAGGCTATAGCAGCGGCCAGGCTATCGTAGCATTAAAGGATGTAGCGGCTAAATCATTGCCTGTCGGTTATGGGTATGAATTCAGCGGTTTAAGCCGGGAAGAAATTGCAGCAGGCGACAGCACGTTAATCATATTCGGCATCTCTATCATTTTTGTGTTCCTGTTTTTAGCAGCCTTATACGAAAGCTGGTCTATACCATTCTCCGTCTTATTCGCTGTGCCGATAGGCGCATTCGGCTCCATTCTAACCTTATTATTATTACCAAACCTCACTAATAATATTTATGCTCAAATAGGGCTGATCACTTTAATAGGACTCGCTGCAAAGAATGCCATTTTAATTGTAGAGTTTGCCAAGGAAAGAGTGGATAACGGTGTAGACATTATAGCCGCAACATTGCAGGCTGTTAACCTGAGGTTGCGGCCGATAGTGATGACATCGCTGGCATTTATATTAGGTGTTTTGCCCCTGGCTTTTGCAACAGGCGCTGCTTCACAATCCCGTAAAACCATTGGCTGGACGGTGTTTGGCGGCATGCTCTCTGCAACAACATTAGCCATTTTTGTTGTACCGGTTTTGTTTGTATTAATTACAAAATTGTCTTATGGTAAAAAGATAAAAAGGTTAAAAGCCGAACAGGAAGAAATTGATAAGGTAGATAAAGCCATCATTGGTGAGAATATATAACGAAATTTCCTTGTTCGGTTGGTTTGGTGTAAAGAATGGCTGAAAGATTTTATCGCTGTCATCACATAGTGCTTAAAGAAACGCAGTCGAGTCATTTTGTAACAACGGGTTTCAACCCGTTGCAGATACCCGGTACAAACAAAGAGCCATAGGCCCGATACATATCTAAATCAGCTCCTGAAAAATATAATGTTAATCAGTCTCTGCTTTAAACTTTTTAAAAATCAGAATACTCTTCAGTTGGTTCAAGTATATTTCGTTTCATTTCTTTCTTTTATTGATATGTTACGAGCCTACGGCTCTCATTTATTTTTCGGTTGCACTTTTCAACGGCTCGAAATCTGTTGTTACAATATCAAATCTATGGCTACGCCATTACAACTCTACAATTATGTAACAGGCAATTGAATAATAAACTCACTTCCTTCACCTTCCTTCGATTCAACCTTAATCTCACCGCCATGTGCCTTAATAATATCATAGCTTAAAGATAAGCCAAGGCCGGTGCCTTGCCCCGTTGGCTTTGTTGTAAAAAAGGGCTGAAAGATTTTATCAATAATTGATGGTGAAATACCATTGCCGTTGTCGCTAACTCTAATTATAACCTCACCCCTGCCCTCTCCACGGGTGG
>JANLXV010000150.1:0-6183 GCA_031365305.1 Chitinophagaceae bacterium | reverse complement strand
ACAAAATCCTGCTGCGCTTTTAGCTCAGGAAACACATGTTCAAACTGTGTAGCTATTAATGGTAACAACTGATGAAGCAATGGTTGTTTATAATCTAAGTAAGAATAATAATATCGAACAGCCCTTCGTAAAATCCTGCGTATAACATAACCTGCGCCGGTGTTTGAAGGCAACTGCCCGTCCGCAATAGTAAAAGCAATAGCTCTTATATGATCAGCTATAACCCTGAAAGCAATGCTTTGCTTGTCATCGCCGTTTGCGTATTTTTTATGGGTGATGGTTTCTGTTGCTGCAATTGTTCCAGTGAAAATATCTGTATCGTAATTGCTTTGTTTATTCTGCAGAACCCTCACTAATCTTTCAAAACCCATTCCCGTATCCACATGCTTTGCCGGTAACTGCTCAAGGCTGCCATCTTTTTTGCGATTGAATTGTATGAACACAACGTTCCATATTTCAATCACTTGCGGATGATCATTGTTCACCAACGTTTTACCATCAATGTTTTTTCGTTCTTTCTTACTCCTGCAATCCACATGAATTTCCGTACAGGGGCCGCATGGCCCCGTATCGCCCATTTCCCAAAAATTATCTTTTTTATTACCCAGTAAAATCCGGTCTTCAGCTATGTACTTTTTCCATTCTTTATAAGCTTCTTCATCCCTCGGTAAGCCTTCTTTTTCATCTCCCTCAAATATGGTAACATACAGTAACTCTTTATCAAGTTTATACACTTCCGTCAATAATTCCCAGCTCCAGGCTATGGCTTCTTTTTTAAAATAACCTTCTGATCGTGCCGGGTCGCCAAAGCTCCAGTTGCCCAGCATTTCAAACATGGTATGGTGGTAGGTATCCACACCAACTTCTTCAAGATCATTATGCTTGCCGCTTACTCTAAGACATTTCTGTGTGTCGGCTACACGTTGCTTTGGCGCTGTTTTATTGCCCAAAAAATAATCCTTGAATTGGTTCATGCCAGCATTGGTAAACAAAAGGGTGGGATCGTTTTTGATAACAACCGGCGCTGAGGGCACAATGGTATGCCCCTTTGATATAAAAAAATTAAAAAAATGCGCTCTTATCTCTGCACTGCTCAGCATAACGGGGTTTTGGGAATTATTTCAGGTTTATAAAAGTATATTTGTAACCCGGCAAAGATAAGAAGGGCACACGATTAGCCTGATTACCAATAGCTCTGCCCGGAAGAATGGTTAGGCAAAGAATAAAGTTTCGCCAGAAGGCTGTTCATGAAGAAGATAAAATATTATTATAATACCCAAACGCTCAGGTACGAAAAACTGGTAACACCCTTCAGGGTAAAGTTGCTGCGTTTTTTTGGCTTTATGGCTACAGCACTGGTTACAGCACTGGTTTTGGTTTCTATTGCTTTTCGTTTTATTCCATCGCCGCGGGCAAAACTTGCAGAAGCGCAATACAACCGCATGAAAGAAAACTTCGGCATTTTAGACCGCAAAGTTAAAAACATGCAACAGGAAATGGCCTCATTAGAAAACAGGGACAACCAGGTGTACCGTTCTATATTCGAAGCAACGCCATTGCCCGACAGTGCCAGGGCAAAGTTGATTGACCAAAAGAAAGAAGTTGAAAAAGTAGAAGCAATTAATGATGACGAAGCCAGTGTTGAATTAGCTAAGACATTAAATAATCTTAGTTCGAGAATTTCTTACCAGTTTGATAGCTATTCTGAAATTGAAACACTCATTAAAAACCAGGAAGGTAAACTCTCCAGCATACCTGCCATACAGCCGGTGAGCAATCGCCAGTTGGACAGGATTGCCTCTGGTTTTGGAATGCGTATTGACCCTGTATACGGCACACCAAAAATGCATAAAGGCCTTGATTTTACTGCACCGCAGGGCACACCAATTTATGCCACAGGTAATGGCATTGTAAGTGAAGCCGGGTACGGCGATGGTGGGTATGGTAACCACGTGGAGATAAACCATGGCTATGGCTATGAAACCTTATACGGCCACATGGTGCGTATAAAAGTTCATAATGGGCAGCGAATAACCCGTGGTGAGGTGATTGGATGGGTGGGCAGTACCGGTAAGAGCACAGGCCCGCATTGCCATTATGAAGTACACATTAATGGCAGGGAAGTTGACCCTGTGTATTTTTTTTATAATGATCTGAATGCAGAAGATTTTGACCGCTTATTAAAAATTGCTGCAACAGGCAGTGCCAAAAGCCTGGATTAATTATGAAACAAACACAGATAACCTTTGATTTTTCTGAAGAGGAGCCATTAGTTGAGGAAGCAGAAAAAGAGATTAAACAGGCAAAGCCGGCGAAGGCAAAAGTTATTCTCCCCAAAAAAGAAAAATCTACAAGAGGCAGAAAAAGCCTGAAGGTTGATTATACGCAGGCTGATTTTTTAGAAATTCCGGAAGATGATATTTTGTATAAAAAACAGTATTATGCCATTGGCGATGTGGCTAACATGTTCAAATTAAATGCGTCACTTATCCGATACTGGGAAAAGACTTTTGATATTTTAAAGCCTATGAAAAATGGCAAAGGCGACCGGCATTTCAGGCCCGAAGATGTAAAAAATCTTAAACTGATTTATCATTTACTAAGAGAAAGAAAGTATACAATTGAAGGCGCTAAAGAGTTTTTAAAAAACAGCAAAACCGCCACTGAAAAGTATGAAACCATACAGGCGCTTAATAAAATTAAAACTTTTCTACTTGAATTAAAAGCAAGCCTGTAGCACCTTACCGCTTAACTGCATAAACAGAAAGCTGGCCATTCTTTAACAGATAAATTTTACTGTTTTCAATTTTAATGGTATTATAGTCAGCAAAAGCTGAAGGCAAAGGATACTGCTTTAGGTTGAATGAATTAAGCGGACACGTATAAAAAAAATGTTCGTCAAAACCGTAAAGTATTTTGTTGATCACGGTAAAATTCTTCCAATGGAGAAAAGGTAAACGATTCTTAAAAGCGCCATAGTAGTCAAAAGTGTACAGACCTTTTTCCGGGTCGTACAGGTGAACAAATCCATCAGCATCTAATAACTGCACGGGCTGCGGTACCGAATCTAATACACGCCGCATATCAAAACTTTCAAAAAGGATATTGCCAACATTATCTATTTTTTTCAGCTTGTTATCCTGCTCGTCATACAACCATAAGTTATTATCATAAGCTGAAGTGACTGCGTTTACTTTAAAAATATTTTCTTTTTTAAGATTGATATTAGTCAGCACATTTAAAAACTTATCCAGCAAAACAATGGTTGAAAAATTCCTGTAAAACAAGATCGTTCTCCAGGGATTTTGTGCTTCAACATAAGTGAGCTTACCATACTTTGTAACCATGTTAAACACACCAACAGAATCTCCTGTTTCATCAATTTTTTTAAGCTGGTTATTGGTATTGATCAAAAACAATTCTCCCAAACTATTAACAGTAAACGATTCTATCGGGTAATCAAATGAGCGCTCAAAACGAAAAATAGTATCATGCTGTGCAAAACACAGGCACTTAAACACCACAGTAAACAAAATGACTCCCACTATTCTTTTCACTGTTTGTAATATTTTAATTCTAATGCTTCTCCATCAAAAACAGCATAACTAAAATGCGTAATCCAGTCGCCCAGATTAATATAATGACTGCTTTCAGTCAGCTTAATATCCATTGGCAAGTGCCTGTGACCAAAAATAAAATAGTTAAAATGCCTTTGCTTAAGCATGTGTTTACAAAAGATGATCAGCCATTCTTTATCCTCACCCAAAAAAACTTCTTCTTCCGGGCCGGCGGCCTCACGGCTTTTGGTACTGAAATAATTGGCCAGGCCAATGCCTACGTAGGGATGCAAAAAACCAAACAACGATTGGGATATTTTATTGCGGAAGACTTTCTTTAGAAATTTATATTTATGATCACCGGGGCCTAAGCCATCGCCATGCGCCAGGTAAAAGTTTTTCCCCAGCAACATCTTTTCTTCGGGATGATGATAAACCTGTACGCCCAATTCCTTTTGAAAATAATCATGCATCCACATATCATGGTTGCCTACAAAAAAATGAACGGGAATTCCACTATCCGTTAGCTCTGCAATCTTACCGAACAATCTTACATAACCTTTTGGCACCACAGATTTATATTCAAACCAAAAGTCGAACATATCACCCATGATATAAATCTGTTCTGCGCCGGCTTTTATTTCATCTAAAAATTGAACGATGATTTTTTCTCTTTTAAGGCTACTTTCGTAATCAGGCGCACCCAGGTGAAAATCTGATAAGAAGTAAATGTTTTTGCCGGAAGTCATATAGGATGAGGTTTCAGCAGTCAGCTTTCAGCTTTAATAATTATTAATCTTTTTATAGTCTATATCTAATATCTATGTCTTACTTCTAATACCTGATTTCTGATAATTAATTTCGACGTCTCTCCACTGATACCTGACTGCTGATAGCTGATACCTGACTGCTAAGCCTGATTGTCAATCAAAAACAAATAAACCTCTTTTGGCCCATGTACACCAACCACTAAAGTCTTTTCAATATCGGCAGTGCGGCTTGGGCCGGTAGCAAAAGTTATCAAAGATGGTAACCCTTTTGCATGCTTTTCTTTTAGTTGTTGTAAGCCATCTTTTATATCATATATCAACTGGTTTGTATAGGCTACACAAATATGTATAGGTGCATAAACACTGGCTGTACGGCCTTCAGCAAGGGCGGAGCTTAAAACAATGGAGCCTGTCCTCGCAATTAAATATTCACAACTGGTAACAGCTACATCACAGTCTTTTAAAGTGGTTTGATTTATTTTTTCTGATATAACTGGTGTGATAATATTTCGTAGCAACTCTTCTGCACAATAGATATTTTTCCATTGGCGCTCAATAAACAATTGCTTAAGCTGGGCTTTAAAATCTTTTTCATCAAAGCAAAAAGCAAACTTGCCCTGCAGCCTGGTGAACTCACTGGCAAAAGTTATATCCAGGTCATCGGAAGGCGGTTGAAATACAGAACTGTTTCCTTCACTTTTTGGAAATGGAACAGGCACCGGATTACTCAGTGCCTGCCTTATCTTTTTTAAAATATTTTCTTTTGAAGAAGAATCCTTCATTAAGCCGTAGTATTAAAAGGAGCATCCGATACAACACCGCTTCCCAATGGGTCTTCTATAACAGCGTCTTTCGGATTGTCTATTATGTCTAAAACTTTCTTTTCTTCATAAGGGCGCTTACCAATTAATTGCTCAACATCACTTTTAAATAACACTTCACGTTTTAATAATTCCTGGGCTAAAATCTCTACTTCTTTTTTACGGGATTTCAATAGCTCCTTGGTGCGCTCATAGGCCTGGTCAATAATCTTTCTCACCTCTTCATCAATCATTCTGCCAGTTTCTTCACTAAAAGGTTTTGTAAAAGTATTATCCTGCTGCGGATCGTGATAGCTTACATTACCAACCTTATCATTCATGCCATAAACTGTAACCATAGCATAAGCCGTTTTGGTGATCTGCTGCAGATCATTGCTTGCACCGGTGGAAATTTTACCAAAGAAAATATCTTCTGCTGCCCGGCCGCCAAGCGTCATGCATATCTGGTCATTTAATTGATCTGTATTGTAGAGGTATTGTTCTTTTGGCGTATACTGCGCATAGCCTAAAGCTGCAGTTCCTCTCGGAACGATTGTTACTTTCAATAAGGGATAAGCGTGCTCTAAAAACCAGCCGCATATTGCATGGCCTGCTTCATGATAAGCAATGATCTCTTTCTCCTCTGGTAAGATGATCTTATTCTTTTTTTCCAAACCGCCAATTACCCGATCAATCGCATCCTGAAAGTCAGACATATCAACGGCTGTTTTTCCTTTTCTTGCAGCAATTAATGCAGCTTCATTACAAACGTTGGCAATATCTGCACCGGCGAAACCTGGTGTTTGTTCTGCCAGTTTATGAATATCTAAAGTCTGCGAGATTTTAATAGGTACAAGATGCACTTTAAAAATAGCCTCCCTGCCTACCAGGTCAGGGCGATCAATAGTGATCTGCCTGTCGAAACGGCCAGGGCGCAGTAAAGCACTATCCAATACATCAGGCCTGTTGGTAGCAGCCAAAATGATAATGCCAATATCTGTTGCAAAGCCATCCATCTCCACCAGCAACTGGTTCAGGGTATTTTCTCTTTCATCA
>JANLXV010000138.1:0-19742 GCA_031365305.1 Chitinophagaceae bacterium | reverse complement strand
CGGTTTGCCACGTTTCTTGTAGTGTTTCTTATACTTTCACTATTAAACAACTCTATACCAAGGGCGTCATGTATCCTGTTTGAAAAACTTCTGATGGCTACGGTTATTTCAACAGGGTTATTTATTAACGCCATAAGTTTTGGGCTTACTAATACTATAGCCAGGTATACGGGTAAACCAATAATTATCGTGAACCCAAGAATATAAAGCATGGCTGTCCAGCCTTTGCTCCACTTTTTCTTTTCAATTATTTTAAAATAACTTTCCCGGCTTAGCATGTAAAGTGTTATGGCGCCCAACACCCCCGGGATAAAAACATACAGGTGTTTTAAAATTAAAATGGCTATTAAAAAAATGAGAGACAAAAGCACAATTTGCCTCAACCGATGATTGAAAGAAACCATGTAAAAAGTTTTATTCTAACTTAATCTTTCCAGACAGATGCCCCTTCGCTGCAGTTAGCACAAATGTCAATGTTTTTACGGCTGGTCATCAATTCTCTTCTAAATTGTTTGTAATTATCATTCTTCCATATTTGCCTGAATGTTTGAGTTTGCAGGTTACCCAGCCTGTGTACAGCATCTTTATCAAAACAGCATGGCACTACCATACCATCCCAGGTTATTACGTTGGCGTGCCACATCTTCCAGCAGCGGTTAGCCAGCTTATTTTTATTGCTATAATTTCCGGCAGCATCTTTTTTATAGCGACTGAATTTTGAGTTTAAAGGAATTAAATTATTGGGATCATTTTTATAATCGTAAACCTGCGCTGTTTTAAACCGGACTTCATCAACCCCAATTTCCTTTCCAAGCTTTTTTATATCATCTACCTGGTGCTCGTTAGGTTTAACTACCAAAAACTGAAAGATCACAAAAGGTCTTTTGCTATTCATTGCCTTTTTCCATTTCACAATATTCCTGGCGCCCTGCAAAACTTTCTCAATATTTCCTCCCACCCTGTATTGTTTATAAGTTTGCTGGCTTGTGCCATCTATTGAAATGATCAGCCGGTCCAGACCGCTTTCTACAGTTTTTTTTGATACCTCATCTGTAAGATAATGTGCATTTGTAGACGTGGCAGTATATAAACCTTTGGAAGCGGCGTACTTAACCATGGGTAAAAAATCTTGATTAAGATAAGGCTCGCCCTGGAAATAAAAGATGAGATATAAAAGTTCCTTGTGAATATCATCTATCGTTCGCTCAAAAAAGCTTTTTTCAAGCATGCCGGTCTGCCTGGTAAAAGAACGCAGACCACTCGGGCATTCCGGGCACCTTAAATTGCAGGATGTTGTAGGTTCAAAAGAAATAGAAACGGGGTAACCCCATTGAACGGGTTTGTTTAAAAAGCGGCTTAAGTAAAAGCTTGCGTAAACCTTTAACGCATTAGTCAGCCGGGGAAAAGTAAGCTTGGAAATAAAGTTTTTGGTATCATGAAAGTTAAAACCCGGCATCAGCCAAAGTTACTTGCAAAATAAATAGCTTAAGCTTAAGCTTGATTGTACTATTCAAAATGGCTATTATTGATAGCTTTCAGGGTATTATATAAGGGTACATTACCCATTTGAATTTCCTGTGCCACAGGCGTAAAAATCAGTTCGTTGCTTTTGAACTTATCAAAATTTTGCAAAATCACATTCACAGCAATGAAGTTCATCACATATTTCCTGGTTTCTAAGGGCAGGAAACTTTTGATATCCCAAAAGGTCGCATTTTTTTTGCCTGATTTTCTTATGGCGTTGTTTATACCACCAACACCACAATTGTACGACCCAACAGTTAAAAGGATGTCATTATATAACAGATGGCTATTCCTCAAATATTTTGCGGCACCTACCGTTGACCTGGCTAAATTTCTACGATCATCAGAACGATTGTATTTTGAAGAGTAGGTAGTATTTAAACCGTAATGCCTGGCCGCTGAAGCCATCATTTGCCAGTAACCAACTGCACCTGCTGGTGAAACAGCATTGGCATTAAAACCTGATTCCAGAGCGATAAGGACTTTAAGTTCTGCGGGAATATCATATTTCTCAAAAACTGTTTCTATCGCCGGAAAATATTTTTTGCCTTTTTCATACATTTTAAGAAGACTTTCCCGGCGTGTTTCACTAAACTTTTTTACATAGTCTAATGTTTCTTCGCGGTGATTGTTCAAAATAGATGGATAATCCACATTGGAAACCATCACCGTACGCTTTATGGAAGGTACCTCAAAATTAGCGGCTAAAAGTACTGTCGTATCCTGCTGTATACCTGTATTAGCCTTCGCCTTGTAAAAACCTGGAGCGAAAACAATTAATAACAGTAATATTTTATTCAAAATAATTGAACTCATAACTACTTAAGGTTTTACTGTTAAGAATAAGCGTTAGTCAACTTCACCCCGCTGGTGATATTCTTAGTTTCACTTTTCAACAGATATTTAGAGCCTGTTGAATTGGTTTGCAAAAATATGGTCGTTATTTTTAGATACTCTTAAAGCAGAGTTAAAATAAATTCAATGAACAGGCAGCGAATATATATAAATTTTAAAAAAGAAGGCGTTTTTTAATTTTTATTGAAGAAAATCGCTTTGGGAGGAGAATGGAGGCTCGGGTTAAAAGCAGGCTGCTGAATTAATTATTACCAATATACTTCGCTTTAAATAATATTGCAACTTAAATTTTTGAGTGGGTAAAAAACGGGAAAAAATTGTTGCCAAAACTATACTGATCTGCCTCGTTAGCGTAATCGCTTTATCCTTTGCCATTTATTATACCATTAAATATTGTAGTAAACCTGCTTTTATACAATACCCCGCCTTTGGCATTGCTATACCGGGAGATTACAGTATTCATGGTATTGACGTTAGTCATTATCAACAAGTGATTAACTGGGAAGAGGTTAAGAATATGGATGTTGACGGTATAAAAATTGGTTTTGCGTTTATAAAAGCGACCGAAGGGATTGGTAAAATTGATGACCAATTTAGAAGAAACTGGCTGCACTGCGAGCAGGAAAATATCCCTAAAGGCGCCTATCATTTCTTTTTACCTAACAGGGCCGGGAAGCTCCAGGCAAAAAATTTTATAACCACGGTGAAGCTCAAAGCCGGGGATCTTCCGCCGGTGTTAGATGTGGAACGGGTTTGGGCCGATAAAGAAAAAATGGTTGAAGAGATAGAAACCTGGCTCAATGTTATTGAAAATGAATACAAAGTAAAACCTATCATCTACACAAATATTTATTTTTATAACGCCTGGCTTAAAGGGTTTGTAGATGATTACCCATTTTGGATTGCACATTATCTGCAACCGGCCAAACCGCGACTTGAACGTAGCTGGCACTTTTGGCAACACAGTGAAAGAGGAAGAGTGGACGGCATAGCCAACCTTGTAGATTTTAATGTGTTTAAAGGTGATAGCGCAGATTTTAGATCTTTACTGCTTAAGTAATCTCAACTCCTACAATAAAACCAGGGCTAATGAGTGATATGGAAGAGGAAACAAGAGAATTTCTCCTGAAAATTGCTTCTACAATTTCCCTGGGATTGCTATGGATGCTGGTGAATTCAACAATAGGCATTGGTTTTAATCTCGCTTTTTTTAAGAACCGACCAGGTATTGGCAACATTATTTTTTACCTCTGGTTCATCATTTCATTTATCGCACTTGTCATTTATTTTAGAAGAAAGTGGCGGTTTTGAACCCAAAGAATGGTTTAAGTGTCCAAGCCCAGGTATCAGGAGTCATCATTAATCTTTTACCTTTTTTATAAGACTGGTAACGTCAGGTTTGTTTTTTTTAAAAATGCTTTTAACGTTCAATACAGTTGGTTACATTTAGCTTCTTAAATTTTGCAGCTTGTTTTAGTTTAAATCCTTATAAACTTATTGCCAAAAGCCTTAAAACTATGCAAAAAAACTTTCGTTTTTTCCTTTTATTTCTTAGTCTTTCTTTTCTAACCCTGGCCAACTCTGACTGTAGAAAAAATAAAAGTTCTACAAATAATTTGGCAGATCAATTGCCCTCTGAAACACAAACCGGTGCTAATACGTTCGGGTGCCTGGTTAACGGTAAAGTTTTTTTACCTAAAGGAATAAGTGAAGCACCAAGATTGACATGCTACTACCAATACATTTACTATCCAAGTCCAAATGGATACGTATTTCAGGTTAAAGCCAATGATAAAAGCAATTCTTCTATATTTCAAAGCCTTAATATTTTATGTGATAGTATAAAGATGAGTCAAGATCAAGCTTTTTTTTAAGGGAAAATCTTAGAGGGTTTGCACGTGGAAATTATGTAAAAGCAAAAAATGATAATACGTTGTACGATAATTATTTCACTACTTCAACATCAGGTGGCGAATTAGTAATCAAAAAATTCGATGAAGCAAATCAAATTGTATCTGGCACATTTTGGTTCAATGCTGTAAATAATAGCGGAGACACCGTACATGTTACTGATGGCAGATTTGATATGAAATTTACCAAGTAAAAAAATAAAACCTTACTCCGCTTCAGAAGAAAGTGGAAATTTTTATCAACTGCTGTGATCCGTTACAATAAGCCATTTATTATTAATCTTCTTAATCAATAAAGAAAAGTGACCGCTTAGATCACCAATAGAGCGTGCCAAATGCCATTTGCCGATAACAAAATAATAAAGCTCTGAAAGTCGCTTTACTTCAATGATATCAAAGTCCAGTTTGCCCATGGCCGTAGTGTCAGGATAATTACGCTTATAATTATTGAGAGTTGTTGTCCACCCATAAGTGAGGCCGGTTTTTCCAATGAATTTTAATGAATCGCTTTTCCAGTAGCTTTCCATAAATTCTTCAAGGTTACCGTTGTTCCAGCTAATAGTTTGCTGTGTAAGCATCGCTTTAATGGCTGCTTCGTCTTTTGATTGCGCAACTGATATAGAAGAAAATCCTAAGAAAATAATTACAGCGAACACAAATGTTTTGAGCATACATTCTTTTACACCAAGTTATTCATCAAAAGGCAAACTTCAATATTAATGTGTGTGTTGTGAGGAATTGTAATAAGATGTACGGCGGGTGTATTTATAATTTAGATAATGCCCGGTAATAATGAGCAATACCGCAATGCTTAAAAACAATATATCCAGTTCAGGAAAAAGTTGTTTGAGAACAAGGAAAATTATACCTGAAGAAAAGATATAGAAAGGCAAAAGAATCCGGTGGTGTTTATAATAGCCATGAAGTACGGCGTAACAGCCAACTGAAAAGGCAATAAATATCATCAACCATTCAAACGCCGTATTATGAATGATATTTATGCCGAACATAGGCAGGCTGGTAACTACTACCGGTAATAGTGCGCAATGAATAGCGCAGGCTATTGAAGTAACAATTCCAAAAAAGTCCCAATTTAATTTCACAAGCCTGATTGAAAAACAAATGTAGTAAATTTGCAACAATGATGCAGAATTATATCGCTGCATAATAATGGCCACAGGTGTAATTTTGTCAAATCATTTATTATTATGAATAAGAAAATCTGGTGGTATTTAGGCGGATTTGTTGCATTGGTGGGCATTTTTTATTTCTTTCTTTTTGCCGGGACCGATTATTATAAAGTAAAGCTGCCGGTAATTAATTATGTGAAAGATTTTAAGTTCACCGATCAGGACGGCCAGCAAATAACCGAACGGAATGTAGAAGGCAAAGTGTATGTAGCTGAATATTTCTTTACCACCTGCAAAGGCATTTGCCCAAAAATGAATGCCAATATGAAAACCATTTTTGAGAAATATAAAGGCGCTGACAATTTCGCCATTGTTTCACATACCTGTATGCCGGAGACAGATTCTGTGCCTTTACTAAAAAATTATCAGGCTAGAATGATGTCTGCAAATGAAATTAAAAATTATCCCGGTAAATGGTTTTTCGTAACCGGCAATAAAGATTCTTTATACAGAATGGCGAGAGAAAGTTATTTGTTGGATAATGATAAAAACAATAGTGAAAATATTGCTGACCAGTTTATACATACACAATTTTTTGCGTTGATTGATAAGCAACGGAGACTTCGTGGTATTTATGATGGCCTCAAAAAAGATGAACTGGAAAAATTAGCTATTGACATCGGCGAATTATTAAAAGAAACCAAAGACAACCATTCAGGCATTGTATCACCTTTTAGCAATGCACCTGCATAATGACAGACGCTTTAATCATATTAAAAAATCACAAGCTCAGCGTAACCGGCAGCCGGCAAAAGATCATGGAACTTTTCCTTGCATCAGCCGGAGCATTGTCTCATGCTGATATTGAAAAGTACACTGGTGCAGGTTTTGATCGGGTGACGATTTACCGAACGCTTCAATCTTTTGTTGAAAGTGGCATCATACATTTGATTCCCACTACAGATAATTCTATTAAATATGCATTATGCAAAGATGATTGTGAGTCAGGTCATCACCACGATAACCACGTGCATTTTGTTTGTGATGAATGCAAACAAACCACCTGCCTGGACGAAGTGGTTATTCCCATAATTAAATTACCCAGAGGCTTTACACCGCACCAATCTGAAATGATGATTAGCGGGATTTGTAAGGATTGCAAATGATACATGGTCAGTTGGTCAATGGTCAATGGGTCATTAGTCATTGAAAGGACAAATAGGGACACATGATAATTACTGAGCTAAATGAATTACTGACTATTGACCAATGACTCAATGACTAATCTTATCCATCTCCTCACTTACAAAATCCATTAGAGTTTTAATATTTTCCGGCGAGAAATCAAAGGTCAATCCTGCTGCTTCGTAGAGCTGTGGTAAGGTTTTAGTACCGCCTAATGCAAGGGCATTCATGTAATTATCCAAAGCCTTTTCAGGATCTTTTTTAAACTGCATCCAAAGCCCAATGGCACCTCATTGCGCAATACCATATTCTATATAATAAAAGGGCACTTCAAATAAATGCAATTGACGCTGCCAGGCAGTTGCCCTGAACTTTTCCAGGCCTGAATAATCTATCACGCCATCAGAATAATTGTTGAGAATTTCCGTCCACTTTTCTTCTCTTTGTTCAGGACTATGCGTAGGATTTTCGTAAACCCAGTGTTGAAATTTATCTATAATCGCTATCCACGGAAAAATAGTAATCGTACGCTCCAACTGATGTTCTTTTGCTCTTTTTAGATCTTCAGGGTTATCAAAGTACACATGCCAATGATCCATGCTAAAGAGTTCCATGGCCATGCTGGCTACTTCAGCAATTTCCATAGGATATTCTTTAAAAGCGCTTAACTCCAAAGTGTGAGTAAGAAATGATTGCACAGCATGACCACCTTCATGAACCATTGTGGTAACATCATGCATTTGCCCCGCAGCATTCATAAAAATAAATGGAGCGCCTGACTCGGCAAGCGGACAATTATAACCGCCCGGTGCTTTGCCTTTACGGCTCTCCAGGTCAAGGTGATTCATGTGATCCATGGTTTGCAAACAATCACCAAAAAAAGGCCGCAACCTGGTAAAACAATCAATGGTTTTATAAATCAGTTCATGGCTATTTTTAAATGGATTTAACGGTGATACGCCTTCAGGTTCTGCTTCAATATCCCACGGCCGTAAAGCGTCAAGTTTAAGCTTATCTTTTTTGAGTTTATAAATTTTATCGACAAGTGGTACAACATGCCGGCGAACGGCTTCATGAAAATTATAGCAATCTTCTTTGGTGTAATCAAACCGGCCAAGCTCTTTAAATTTATAATCGCGGTAATTTTCAAAGCCTGCGTTTAAAGCAACCTGGTGGCGGCGTTGAATTAATTCTGAATACAATTCATTCAACTGGCCCTTGTCCTCTAACCGACGTTCGTTTATTTTGAAATAAACTTCCTCTCTTAATTTCCGATCGGGGTTTTCTAAAAATTTTGCAGCCTGTTGTAAAGTATAGTCTTTGCCATTTACTTCAACCATCATCTTACCCGAAATAACGCCAAACTGTTGCTGCATTACAGCAAGATCAGCTTGTATAGGAATATTTTCTTCCCTGAAAAGATCAATACTTTTCTTTACTGATCGCAGGTAAGTAAAATATTTATCATGATCAAGTTCGCCGGCAAACTCACTATTGACAAGCCTTTTGTTTAAAGCATCTGCATAAGGCTGAATCTTTGGCTGAATCTTTAAACAAAAGAAATTAAAAGCTTCTTCAAGCGCCTTATTCTCGGTATCGCAGGTCATTTTTATCTGGCGCCAGCAAATATCTTCACTTACTACAGCTTCCAGCTCACTGCTGTCTTTAAGCCATTTTTCAAGCGATTGAAAGTTTTCAATCTGTCTATCTAAAAGTTCTTTAAAGTATGGCTCAAGATTTTCCCAGGTTGTGATCTTAAAATCTGCAGGCATGTAGGTACGCTCCAACCTTTCAATATTTGCTGAATACATTGTGATGATGTTAACCGGTAAAGTATTAATCAGCCCGACGGATTTATTTTACGCCGCGGCTTTCAATTTTACGTGTAGCTGTTTTAGTAGGCTTCACAGCAGTTGTTTTCACTGGCTCGGGCTTCGATGGTTTGATGGCTTTTGGCATATCGTCAGTTGATTCAGCTTCGGCATCTTCAGGGGCGCTGATCTCGATATTATTTTTTGTAATAAGTGCAAACCATTTTACCATCTTCTTCATATCACTGGCATACACCCTGTCAAAATCCAGGTCTGGATACACTTTTGTAAAGTAGGCTTTCAGTGTAGCATTGTCGGCTTTGCTGTCTGGCAACGGCTCTTTGCTTTCTTTCATCACGCTAAACAGTTCGGGCAAAGTCGTATTGTCTTTAGTGGTATATACTTCAATACTTTCAAGATGTGAGAAATTATGTATCCTGCTGCTCACAAATTTGGTGGCATTATCTTCAAGCGAGCGCACAACTGCGCCATCCGCTTTTGACGACACCAATTCATACAAACCGCCAAGGCCCGTAACCGAAATAATTTTGTTGAACTTCATAAATTCTCGTTTAAGTTGGTTGCAAATTAAAACACTTGCCAACTATTACACAAATTAAAGTGTTACCAAAACCTAAATCTTGCCCGATTCATTGATCGCACGGCAAATGTCCGGCAGAATGAAATAGTCGGTAAGGAAATAAGCCGGTGCATATTATATTCATTTTTATTTTCTGGTATGTTTTTTAGAGCGTTTATGTGATAATTAAAACCAAATAAAATGAACATACCTGAAAATGATGAGCCGATAGTTAACCAGGATAATGATATAATCAACTCAGAAGATATACATGATTCGCCTGAAGACCAGGAACAATTAAAATCCGAAACCGCTATCCTGGATCTGCCTGAAGTAAAAGATATACCCGGGCAGGAGGATATTGTACCAATGCCGCTCGGTGAACTCGCTGATACTACTATTTCATCCGATGATGAAGAAGGCACAGGTATCCTGGATTTTGAAGATGAGGATGATGAGACTATTACAAATACTTCTAAAGATATTACCAACCAGGAAAAGAAAGGCAGCACTGTTGCGGATTCTGCCATAGAGGATGGCGCCCGGTTTAAACAAGTTGATGAAGAGCGAGTCACCAATGCAAGAAGCCAGGCCACCAATGATATAGACAGTGAAGCTGAGGCTTAATAATAATTGTAACGGATTATACTATCTTGCTCCCACGTTAATCTTATCGTTTTGCAATGAAGATCTTCAACATTATTTTCATTATCATCTTTATCATTTTTGCAGCCCTGCAATACAATGATCCTGATCCATACATTTGGATGCCCATCTATTTATATGCAGCTTTTCTCTGCTATAAGGCTTTTAAAAAAGAATATAATCCAATGCTTTATATGATAGGATTGTCTGCCTTCACGCTTTACGGCTTATTCTTATTTTTTGATAAAACAGGGGTAATTGACTGGATTAAAGAACACCATTCTGAAAACATTGTCCAAACCATGAAGGCTGAAACACCCTGGATTGAGGAGACCCGTGAATTTTTTGGTTTGGTGATAGTGATAGGTGTATTAATTATTAATATGATCTGGTTAAGAAGTAAGAGTCGTTCTGTTACAAATTCTTTCGCTAACTAATCTTCTTAGATATTAATACTAAAGGCTGCCCTAACAGACAGCCTTTAACATCTTATTTATAAGTTGTAATTTCTTTACTAAAATCTACTACGGTATTAGTAAGTGGCAAGCCCTGTAGCCGGGGCTGGCAAGCCTGAAGTAGTACTTTTAAGTTCAAGACCGCCAAAGTGTTTTCGCTGGTATTGACCAATAGTATTAGATTTTGAATTTAGCACATACACATAAAAGTTGTTTGCCGCAACCACAATGTCAAGCGGCGACATATCGGTTTTGGCAGCTTCGCTTTGTACTAAATACAAGCCGCCCCAGGGACCTATATAATATGAAGAAACATTGTTACTTGCGGTGTTTGTTATATACGCAAAACGGCCATGTTTGGTAATGGCAACCCAACATGGAGCGCCCTTAAAATTGGCAACTGCTCCATTTATATCTTCAGGCACGCCACCATTTGCGGTAACATAACTTGTAGCTGAACCTCCCGCAACCGCACCACCTGCGGCATTGGAAACGATCAAAAAACGTTGTCTTGAAAATTCAAAGCCGAAAGGCGTTTTGCCAACGGAAGGTGTAAAAATTCCGTCGCTGAGAGAACCATCGTATTTGACTTTGAAGGTGCCTAAAATATTGGTCGCTTTTTCTGTAACTATTACCAATTCCCCACCAGGTGTAAATGAAACTTGTGGCGCATCTACGCCTGCTCCGCTTAACGATTTTAATGATCCTTCAATAGGCGTAAGGGTTCCGCCGGCACCAATTTTAAAGCCATTGATGTTATCACTGCCGTTATTTAACACCACAAGCCTGTCATTATATACACTTACACTTACCGGTTTAATTCCACCGGTAGTTACCGTGTGAGCAAGGGTAAGTTTTCCACCATCAATTTTGAAAGAGGATACTGAATTACTTCCTGCATTTACCGCATAAAGCCATTCATGCGCTTTATCTACTACCAATGCACCTTGCGAACCTAAAGGCTTTCCTGCTCCGGCGCCACCAGATGCAGTGCTTCCAGCAAGGTGAAGAAAACCCTTATTTGATATTTTATAAGTAAGAATATAATTGGTTTCTAAACTATTACTTTCTGTATACAGGTAATGGCAATTTTCTTTTTCAATTTTGCTGTTTAAGCCTGAGGCACTGTTCGTCAAATTTTCAGAAAGTGAAACCTCGTCCGGATTGACACCATTTTCCCACATCATCTCTTTTGTTAAGGCTTTAGCATCAACCGTGGAGACTATACTTTTTTCTCCGTTCTTATTACAGGAAGCGAAAGCGAACATAATGGCTATAGCCAATGATGCATTAATAAAACTGAACTTTTTCATTGTTTTTATTTTTAAGTGATTAAAAGTTTTGTAATAGTTTAAGCAGGTTTATAATACCTGTACATTTATTTAAAGACATGGCTCTGCCCTTCCTCTTTAAGAATTTTTTTGATTTCCGTGATAAAATATTATTTCAAACGGTGGGTGAAACCTACCTGCAAACCTGCACTGGTAACAGGTAAACTTCCTACTCCTATGCCTCGTAAAGGAATTTTTATAAAAGGCTCCACTCTTACCTGAAGGTTTTTAGAAATACCATGCTCATATCCCAGGCTAATATTGGCAACTGCCGGTAATTGAAAATGATTGTTATTATAAACGGCGGTAATTGTTTGGTGATCGCCGTTAAGTGTTACATTATACACGTTTTTTTCTTTTATCATTAAGTAGGATGAGATGCCCCCGGCAATAAAAATATCAGCGCTTCTTTTACTGATTATATCGTACTTAACTTTTATAGGAATTTCTATTAAGGAGCTTTGCCCTTCAAGATCATTAATGATCATTCCGCCTGGCATGCCTGACTGAACCTTACCCATCTTAAAATACCTGCCTTCACTTTTATAATTTTTCTTGCCCAAAATTGCACCCGTTTCAAAAGATATTCTTGAATGTGATCTTAGCCCGAAAATAACACCTGCAGCATATTTGGGATAGTGAAATGGCCTGGCTTGTACTTTACTAAAATCTAAGCCTGCAACAAATCCCAGGTAAAACTTTTTATTTTTTGGTATGATATTGCCAGGTTCTTTTTTATTGTTTTTTGTGATAGCATATCTATAATCTTCCTGCCCCTGAAGACTGTTTATAAATACATGATTTGTCAATTTTTGATTAAAGAATTTAAGTTGTTCAGAAAATTCTTTTTTGTCGTTTATTAAATCTTTTAAAAGCGCTTCACTTGCTTTTTCTTTAAAATTTTGCCTAAAGACGAAATCAATATGGCTCTCGTTTGCCAGATCATTCCCCGGCTTTTTTTCGTTTAACCATTCAATTAGAATATTGGAATGCAATGAAGATGTATTCAGGCTTTTTACACTACTAACATTTCTGTTTTTTGAGGTTTGAAGGGCAAGGGTTTTTACAGGCGGCAATTGACCATTATTATTTTTAATTTGAGAGCTAACAGGGTCATCAGCCATATATTTTGATAACCCACCCGCCTTGTTGCTGTAAAATATTCCGGCCATATTATTTTTAAACATATATCCGCCAATTGAAAGACCGATCAATAGTAAAGTAAGGATCAATACTATTTTAGTTCTTTTATTCTTAGGCGCTGCAACCTTAGGCCGGTCAGATTTTAAGGCAATCCGTCTCACAATACTTTCCCAATCTCCATCACCTTTTTGCGGTGAGTAATATTCCCCGGCTTTTTGAAAAAGTTCATCCATATCGTTATCTAAATGCGGCATTCAATAAACGCTTCTTTTTTATTTAAATATTTTTGCATCAATGCTTTTGCCCTTAATAAATTTGATTTTGACGTGCCAACCGGAATTTGCAAATGATCAGCTATTTCAAGATGTGTGTAGCCATCTATAACATGCATGTTAAAAACCAGTCTATAAATCGGCGGCAGCTTTTTTACCAGTTTAATTAAATCGTTGTACATCAAAATTTGATAAGCGTTTGTGCTGTTGTCTTTAACATCCCATGCATAATCAGGAATACCGCCTATTTCCGGCAACAGCATTTTTTTTCGCAACAGATCAATACATGTATTTATCATGATCCGTTTAATCCACGCTGCTAACAACGGTTCAATACTGTCTTCATTTTCACATCGGAATTTTTCGATCCTTAAAAAAAATTTCACAAAACCATCATTAGTTACTTCCAAAGCTTCTTCATAATTATAGATGTACCGGAATACAATTTTTAAAGCAAACCCACGGTATCTTTCATAAAGTATTTTTTGATATTTATGATTATTTGCCCTGCATCCAATTATTATAGTAAATGTTGTCTCCAAAAATTCAATTCAATTTTATATTGTTTTGTGTTGAATCAGCAACAAAATATCATCATTCCATTTTAAGAAATTGCATCAAAACGAATAATGCTTTTACTGGTTGTGGCTTTAAGGTAGTGTAGTATTGTTATACGTACCTAAAAAAAAATAGTTGCAATTAAGCCGGTGTAAGGCAAAATATTATTGCAGAAGCTTACAGCATAGGAAACAGGATTGGCTAAAAGAATTTAGTGTATGCTTTAGTAAGAATAAGTAGAAAAGATTTATAAAAGTAACTGCGGTACTTCCTGCCACGACGCAACCCTGGCATGTTTTGGATGCTGAATAAAGTGATTGTGGGGCTGTGAAAAAAGAATGGTGCGGCCTTCAAAGTAATCCAGGTTTTTTAAATGATCATCAATCATTATATCCGCTTTAATAATTTGCTTTGAGCCGCAAAATACAACGTGCTGCCAGTCAATAAAAGAGAAATGTTCCAGCAGCCATTCCAGTTTTTCAGGCAGGCTTTGCGCAAACTCCATGGCAGCGGATACCACAAACACTTCATACTTTTTAGTAAGTTCCAATAATATTTCCTGGCTGTCTTTTACTACCGGTATACTTCTAAAAAAACCGGAGGTATACAAATATTGAGGTATACCTGCAAAGGCTTCCAGCTCGGGTTTACCTAATAAAGCTTCACGTTCTTTCCTAATGCCCGTATCTCTTTCATCCCAGTCAAGATATTGGGCAAACACATCTGCTAAAACACCATCCATATCTACTGCTATTCTTTGCATTTTTTAAATGCAAAATACTATAGATAATATTGAAAGCATAAAAGCAGGTTTACCTTAAAGCCTGCTTTGAATGAGAATATCTATCATATTTAGGTAAATTAACAGCAGCAGCCCGCTTTAATATGCCAGTTCCAAACTGCTGTTTAACACTGTCTACGGCCTGGTAAAGCTTTATCATTTCCGGCGTATCATCAAACAGCTTGATCTGGTAATTGCCGGGAACAAGGTGGCTTACACGTACACCAACTAACCGTACCGGCATATTGGCATTATATAATTTATCAAAGAGGTCTTTAGCGGTTTCAATAATTATTTTATCAGATGCGCAAAAGGCAATTGTTGTTTGCCTGGTCGTTACCTCAAAATCAGCATACTTAATTTTCACGGTTACGCATCCTGCGAGCTTGTCTGAGCACCGTAATTCAAAGCCGACTCTCTCGGCCATTCTTACTAATTCGCCTTTTAAAAAGCGGGTATCAAATGTGTCGCTGTGGAATGTATTTTCAGTGCCAATACTTTTCTGTTCATGAAAAGGAATTACCGGCGACTCATCAACACCATTGGCTTTACGCCATAAGCTATTGCCATTTTTACCCAGTAATTCAATGACCATATCAACAGGCATTTCACTCAGGTCTTTAATAGTATCAATGCCACGCTTTCTTAATATATCACTTGTTTTATCACCTAACATTGGCAACTTTTCAATTGGCAAGGGCGACAGGAATTTTTTCTCATCACCATGCGCAATTTCAATTTGTCCATTAGGCTTTACTTCGTTGGTGGCAACCTTGCTGATAAGTTTATTTGAAGCAAGTGCATACGAAACAGGCAGGCCACTGTCAGTAGAAATTTTATTTATTAGTGATTTGGCAAAAAGACTGCAGCCAAAATATTTATCCATGCCGGTAAGGTCAATATAAAATTCATCTATACTTGATTTCTCAAAAACAGGCACCTCACTTTTAATGATCTCCGTAACCAGGCGTGAAAAACTGGAATAACTTTCCATATCACCTTTAACCATGTGTATTTGAGGACACAATTTTTTTGCCTGCCTTACAGACATTGCACTGCGCACGCCAAACTTTCGTGCCTCGTAACTGCATGATGCAATAACGCCCCTGTCGCTTGTTCCGCCTACACCTATCGGTATACCTTTTAACTTTGAATCTTTAAGACATTCTACGCTAACAAAAAAAGCATCGAGGTCTACATGGATAATATGGCGCTGAAAATCGTTCACTGATAAAAAAGCAATTTACTAATTAAATTAGTAACCCATGCCCCTGACTTTAGCTCATGATCTGTCAAAAAATTACGTAAAGCCGCAAAAATTTTGGCTTATACATTGTTACTTGCAGGCAGCATGGAATATTCAAAACAAGCATTGCTGACCAAAAGGATTTGTTTAAGCCTGATTTTTTTCTTTTATGGTTTAAGTTATGCAAGCTGGGCAT
Source organism: Chitinophagaceae bacterium (assembly GCA_031365305.1). Lineage (GTDB taxonomy): Bacteria > Bacteroidota > Bacteroidia > Chitinophagales > Chitinophagaceae > Ginsengibacter. The sequence continues at coordinate 4,120 of JANLXV010000138.1, read as the reverse complement.
CAAGAATTCCTGACATTCAAAAGCAGTTACGTTTAAGCGATGCCGAACTTGGCGGCATTTTATTAGGAATGCCGGTGGGATCGTTTCTTACCATTATGTTCTCAGGATACCTTGTATCTAAGATCGGCAGCCGTAGAGTGATCACTTTTGCATCGTTAATTTATGGCACGCTGCTAATTTGCGTAGGCTATTCTCATACTATCTGGCAACTGGCTATTTCCCTTTTTCTCTTTGGCTCATCAGGTAACATGATGAATATTGCTATCAACACGCAGGCTATTTCTTTGGAATCGCATTATCCCAAACGTATCATGTCTTCATTCCATGGCATGTGGAGTGTGGCCGGGCTTATAGCAGCAGCAGCGGGCAGCCTGTTAATGGCCGAAGCCTTTCCTGTTAAGTATCACTTTCTTATTGTTGCACTTTGTGCGATGATAACTTTTACTATTTGTGCCAGGTTGTTATTGGCCGAAAAGGGCAAGGCCACACAAGGTGTAAGATTTGCCCTGCCTGGTAAATATTTTTTGATCCTGGGATTTATTTCCTTTTGCAGCATGATGTGCCAGGGCGCTATGTTCGACTGGAGTGGTGTGTATTTTGACAAAGTGATTAAAGCCGAGCGTTCACACATCGGGATGGGATATACAGCCTTTATGATAGCGATGACCTGTACCCGGTTTATCACGGACTGGCTTACGCATCATTTTGGCTTTAAAAAAATTATTGCTTTGTGCGGGATAATAACTTGTATCGGGCTAATCACAGCCACGCAATTTCCCTATTTGTGGCCGGCGGCTATAGGTTTGTTTCTTGTAGGAATGGGCGTTTCGCCGGTAGTGCCGCTGGTGTTTAGTGAAGCCGGAAAATCAAAAAATCTGGCACCGGGTATAGCGATAGCAACAGTATCTACATTGGGCTTTGTAGGCTTATTGATAGGGCCACCAATGATCGGTTTTATCGCAGGCCTCACGAGTCTTAAAATATCATTTATAATATTATCGGTTCTTGGTTTAGCGGTAACATTCGGTGCCTATTCATTTAAGTCTGGCAGGTTAGATGATACTTATAGTTCCGGAGGTAAGCAAGATATTTTAAAAGAAATATGATCTAAGGGCTAACTATAATAGTTCCTGTCATCCCTGGATGAAAAGTGCAGAAATAGGTAAATGTTCCCGCTGTATTAAAGGTTATTTTGGCGGTGCCATCTTTTGCTATTGAACCCGTGTCAAAAGAACCGTCGTTTGCTGTAGCCGTATGTGGTGCAGCATCCTTATTTGTAAAAGTTACAACAGTGCCTTTAGGAATGGTAAGAGACCCCGGAGCAAATGCAAACCCCTCAATAGTTATAGCTTTGCCGGCAGGTGGTGGTGGTGGATTGTTATTGTTGCCTGTTGCGTCTTTTTTACATGCAGCAAACAACACAATAAATACAAATAATGTTAACGCCTGGTATAGTCTTTTGTACATTGTGTATATTATTTTAAATCGTTCATTTAATTATACGCTGAAAAAGCATTGGGGTTGCTCTGCGGGCAAAAAATAATAGAGAAAGATTATTGCAAGTTCCTGGTAAGGCTTAAATTAATACCACCACTTGTAATGGGCAAGCGGCCTATACCAACGCCTCTCAGGGGAATTTTAAAATAAGGCTCAACATTAAGTGTTGTATTATTAGAAACTTTATTTCGTAACGTAATGCCACCAATGGCTGCTGCTGCAAAATTTACTGAATGGTTTTTATAGCTTGCATTTTTGGTATATGCATAGCCATTATGCACAACAAAATAATCATAGTTTTCTCCCTTCATCAGGTAAGATGAAATGCCCGCATTAATAACAAGGCCGTTCTTTTTTGATGACAACCGGTAACTGCCAACTACAGGCAGCTCGTACATCTTGCAATTGCCATCTACCGTTTTAATAAAATAATCAGCAGGAGTATTCAGGTTTTTAGTACTAAAATATTGCCCCTTGCTATAATACGTTTTTTTGTTGTAGATGAGCCCCGTTTGCAAACTAAACCTACTGGTAAAATGATAGCCTGCCATTGTGCCTATATTAAAGCCTGTATGCGTAACTTTCTGGAATTTGATGGTGCTAACATCAGGCCCTGCCAGCAATGTTATGAAAAATGACCTTGTATTTGACTGCTTCTTTTTAAGTTTCGATAACAATTTTTGAATAGTTGAGTCCAATACAGGAACAGAGTGGTTAGCTGCTGATAGTGCGTCTTTATCAACGCTCTCATTCACGGGCAGGAGGCCGGGAGATTGCAAAAATAAAGCTGGAACTGTCAGAGTTATAAAATCATCTGTAGCCGGTAAGTCAACAATTGCCTCAGGCTGTTCACCTATATTTTTATGCGGCATTTTGTATTGTACAGTGACACCACGTTTATCTGTACCAGATCGTTTATCTATTTCTTTTAATTCATTTAAGATTATGGGTTCTTTTACAGCCATGGATTTTCCAATGGATGTATCCGTCTTATCCGCTTTTGCAGATGATGTTTTTGTAATTTGATTTTTTGCCGGCTTTGAAACTTTATCATCCCTTCCGGCAACCTCATCATAACTGGTTAGATAGTTATTACACACCCAGGCAAAAGGAATAAGCATAAGAAGCCACAGCATTTTTTTATACTTATTATTTGGCGCATTTAAGGCCGGCTTTTGTTGCCCGTTCATTTTATTTAAAACACTGTCCCAGTTATCACTATTCGTTTTTAAAGGGTAGTGCTCTGCAGCTTTCCTGAGCAAGTCATCCATCTCGTCATTTACACTTTGCATGGCTCCTTTTGTTGTTCATTTTTTTTAATATAATTTTTTAAAAGTCCTTTGGCTTTAAAAAGATTTGACTTTGAAGTACCCACAGCTATTCTAAGCATTGCTGCAATTTCCGGGTGAGTAAACCCATCTATCACAAACATGTTAAACACTACGCGGTAGTTGTGTGGTAATTTTTGCACCAAAACAATCAGTTCTTTATAAAGAATTGAATGGTCGGCATGCTGGCTGGTATCTTCTATCCAGATGCCTTCGCTGGTAAGCTCTGTTTCAGGTATAAAATGATCCTGCCTTAAGCGGTCAATAGCTGTATTGATCATTACCACTTTAAGCCACCCCATAAATACAGCTTCTATTTGCCTGCCCGGTGGTACAATAAATGTATTAAGCTTGTTGAAGACCTTTACAAACCCGTCATTAACAACATCTGTAGCCTTATCATACCGGAAAATATATCTAAAAACAACCTTTAAACAAAAGGCATAATATTGCTGGTAAAGAGTTTTTTGATCTTTACGGTTGTTTTGCCTGCAGCCTTCCAATATTTGTTGAAGGTTGATCAAATAAACGCAGCGTTTGATATGGATACGATATAAAGGTCGTAAAGGTTGCCAACAGCACAAGTTTTTGTTACTGCCTGCAGGAATGCGCATTAAGAGATAATTCTTATCAAAAACTCTCTTAGTAATTTTTATGTATTCAACCCGTAAAAAATCAGGCGCTTATAGCAGTTTCTGAATTTACCGGATGATGCAGCATATCCCAGGCAATTGAGCTACGTAATTTTTGGCCTGTAGCTGTAGCCAAAGCCTTGGTTGACCAATACCCAAATATGCCATCAATTTCTCCAAAGTAGGTTCCGGCTTTATACAGCAAAGTCTGCCATAACATGGCATTGTCTTTTTCAATATTATGTTGAAAAAAAATCTCAGAAGGCACTTCAAGTTGTGGCTGCCGGTTGATGTATTGAGTTTCTATTTGCCATTTCAGCTTAAGCCCTGTGGCTTGCAGTATGCCAACATATTGCTGCTGGCTGCATATATACCGGTTTTCAGCATCAAACAAACCAAGATCTATAGCAGCAGAAGGCAAATAGTTGTGAGCAGACTTAAAAATATAACCATCCTTATCTGTAAGAACTTTTCGGCTATCGGTTACTTCCCAATTGCCATTTTTGAAATTGCGGCCCTGTTTAAAAAGTTCAAACTGTTCTTTTGGGTTTCTATAGCCGGAAATTATTTTGCAGGTAATACCATTTCCTAAAACGTCTTCAATGGTATTATAGATGTTTTCAAGATTTGAAATGATATAGGGATGAAGATATTCAACTTTAT
>JANLXV010000132.1:0-5736 GCA_031365305.1 Chitinophagaceae bacterium | reverse complement strand
AATCCGGTTACTGTTTTAAAAGGCACGTTCACGGCAGGCAAAAAAGCTATACTGCCCAGGCATATTTTAATTGTTATGCAGTTTGTAATTTCTATAGTGCTCATCTCTGCAACCATTATTGTTTATCAACAAATAAAACTTACCAGGAACCGGGACATGGGTTACAACCCTAATAATCTTATAAGCCTTCCTGCCTCAGCAGATACGCAAAAGAATTTTGACGTGATTAAGCAAAATTTGTTGCAAACGGGCATGATCAGCAGTGTTACCAGGAGCATGTCGCCAATTACAGAGATCTGGTGGCGTTCGCCGGCACCGGATTGGGAAGGCAAACCTGCCAATCTGAACGTGATTATTGCAGGCTTAACAACGGATAAAGATTTCACCAAAACCATGGGTATTAAAATGTTGGCCGGTACTGATTTTTCAGGCCTGCCGATTGATTCATCTTCTATGCTTATTAATAAAGCCGCTGCCGATGCGCTGCAATTAAAAAACCCGGTGGGGATGAAAATGCGCTATGGTAAAGACTTTACAGTGATCGGTGTAATGGATAATGTCGTGATGGAATCGCCCTTTAAACCTGTAGATCCGTTGATGATCTACTTTGATCCGGCCAATTCCAACAGTATAAGCTTACGGTTAAAAGACAAGGTGCTACCACAAAATGCCTTAAAGTCTATTGAAGCTATTTTTAAAAAATATAACCCGGCTTATGCGTTCGACTACCAGTTTATTGATAAGGCATTTCAGAAAAAATTTCTTACCGAAGACCTCATCAGCAAGCTCACCAATATTTTTGCGGGCCTTGCCATCTTCCTTTGTTGCATTGGTTTAGCCGGCCTGGCTTCTTTCACCATAGAAAAAAGAATAAGAGAGATTGGCATACGCAAAGTGCTTGGCGCTACTATACAACAAATACTATTTCTTGTATCAAAACAATTTTTAAAGCTTGTGGCTATCGCCTTTCTCATTGCCGTGCCGCTAAGCTGGTGGTTCATGCACAACTGGCTTTTAAAATACGAATACCGCACCGGCATAAGCTTATGGATGTTCGGCATAGTTGGCGTGGTGATACTTGCCTTAACCTTGCTTGTTGTAAGCTTGAATACCATAGGCGCAGCCGTTCGCAACCCGGTGAAGAGTTTGAGAACGGAGTAAAGCCCCCTCTATCTCCCCCGGTGGGGGAGGAAAGGAGAAGCTAGAAAAGTAAAAAGTAGAAAGTAAAAATTTGAAATGCCTGAAACCTCAAACCTGAAACCTCACACCTAAAACCTCACGCCTTTAAAATATGTTACTACATAATTTGAAACAATATCCTGCAGCCTGTGGCGCTATAAAAGCTATGGCCTTAAAAATCTTTTAGGCTTATCCATCGGCATTGCAGCAATTGTGCTTTTGGTTTTGCTGGCAGATTTTGAAAACAGCTTTGATCAGTTTCATTCAGCCAAAGATGATATATACCGGGTTGTAACCAAACGGGAGCGGGATAACAGTGTAGCCAACGAAGCGACGGTGCCCTACACGCTGGCAAAAATGCTGCGCAGCGAAATACGCCTGTTGCCGGCAACAGAGATATATTATGTGAATGAGATGAACATAAAAATTGGCAATGGCGAGCCTTTTAATGAGAAGCAGGTGTTGTTTGCTGACTCTATGTTCTTTAAAGTGTTTGACTTTAGCAACATCCACGGTTTTTGGGTTAGAGACAGCCTGCAAAGTTTTTTAAAACAAACCCAATAAAGCCGTCCTTACGCAGAGCACGGCAAAAAATATTTCGGTTCCGATAGCTATCGAAATGACCCAATCGGCAAACTCATCCGGTTAGATAATCTGCAGGATGTGGAGGTGGTTGGTATTATAAAAGATATACCGGCTACTACGCATTTGCCGGTAAACCTTTTGGTGACCTTCTCTACCGTTACTAAAGATTTTCCTGCCGGCCTTGACCCTGCACAATGGGGTGTGAGAGGCAACGGGTATTGCTATGTAAAAGCCAATGGCAACACAGCAGCAATAGAAAAAACCTTAGCGGGCCTTGTACAAAAAAATGCGAATAGTGAAGATGATAAGAAGGAAAAGATGTACCTGCAAAGTCTTAAGGCCATTCATTTTGAAACTGACTTTGAAACATCAAATCCGTCCTACACCATTACGTCTAAATACGTCAGCCTTTTGTTATTGTTAGGCGGTTTTATTGTATTGATTGCATGTATTAATTATATCAATCTTTCCACGTCGCTGGCTTTTTCCAAATCTAAAGAAGTAGGCATACGCAAAACCATCGGTGCCTAAAAAGCTCAATAGAGAAGAGGCCAAAGAATACTTGCAAAACAGGGCTGCCAAGGGTTTTACAGTGATACAGGCTGTAGTGCTTGCAGAACTGGACGGCTTAAATATACCAAACGCTTATGGTGATAAGCCACTTATTAATAACGACCCTTCCAGGCCAGATGAGGCTTATTTTAAACACGTAGATTTTATTGTGAATGAAGCCAACAAAAGGGGATTGATCATTGCCATGCTGCCATCATCGGGAGATAAATGGAACAAGGATAGCTGGGGTATAGGCCCTGAAATTTTTACGCCGCAAAATGTAGAAGTATATGGTGAATGGTTAGGAAAAAGATCTAAGGATAAGCAAATAGTATGGGCGATAGGTGGAGAAGGGCCGTATTAAACGAAACGCATTTTTCCATTATACGAAATATGGTATACGGTTTAAAAAAAGGTGATGGTGGCAATCACTTAATAACCTTTCATCCGCCGGGTGGTAAAAGTTCTTATGATTTTTTTTTAGATGATCAGTGGATAGATTTTCACATGTCACAAACCGGGCATCGTGTTGCCTCGCCTGATTATAAAGCCAATGAAAAAGCAAGAACGTTAAGTGTATTAAAACCGCATGTAAATGGTGAGCCTAATTATGAAGATCATCCCAATGATTTTAAACCGGTGGAAAAAGGCTGGATGGATGATTTTGATACAAGAGAAGCGGCTTACTGGAACATGCTATCCGGTGGCGCAGGCCATACCTATGGCAACCATAACATCTGGGATGTATGATGAAAAACGTGTGCCTGTTAACAATGCCAGGCTCAACTGGCGTTTTGCTATGAACCAGCCTGACGCTTACCCGGTACGCTTTATGCGCAGGCTTTTTGAAAAAAGAAACTGGCAAAAACTGGAGCCGGATCAAAGCCTGATAGAAGGTGAAAATGCTGAAGGCGTGGAATATAAAATGGGCGCTATATCTGCTGATCATGATTTCCTTATGGTATATATTCCGTATGGTAAAAAAACAACTGTACATCTTGAAAAATTGACGGCTGCAAAGCTGCGTGGCTGGTGGTTCAATCCAAGAGATGGCCGGACCGTTTCGTTAGGCGATTTTGATAACACGGGTAACAAAGTGTTTAAGGCAACCTCTGTTGGCCGTGGCAGCGATTGGGTATTGGTGATAGATGATGCGAATAAAAATTATACTGATCCGGGAGGGATGTAATGGGTTAAAACAATAAATAGTATTGATTTACCGCATTCAACAATACATTCATTTTATCACTTCTCCGCTTTCTTCATCTATATAAATCAGCTTCTCTTTCAAAAAGCTAACGCCTGTTTCAGTTCCGGGCTCTATAATTTCTCCGGGTGGTCTTCTTGCTATGATGGTGCTATTATTAAAAGATAAATACACCAATTGTTCATTGCCCATATTCTCATAAGCAATAACAGTAAGGCTGCAGTCAGCAGTAATTTCAATATCCTGTGAAAGCCTGACATCTTCAGGTCTCACGCCGATAATTATCTTTTTTGTAATGTATTGCTGTAGTTTTTCCGGTATAGACGCATCTAAGGCAATTGTACATTGACCTGTTTCGTCTGAAAACGTATAGTTAGTATCGTGACTAATATAGCCAGGTAAAAAATTCATGGCAGGCGACCCTATAAAGCCCGCTACAAACTTATTGGCCGGGGCTTTATATAAGTTTAAAGGCGTATCCACCTGCATAAGTTTGCCTTTGTTCAGCACGACAATTCTATGGCCGAGGGTCATGGCTTCTGTCTGGTCGTGCGTTACATATATCATTGTTGCATTTATTTCACGATGCAATTTTTGCAGTTCAATCCGCATCTGGCTGCGCAGTTTTGCATCAAGGTTACTTAAAGGCTCATCAAATAAAAACACTTTTGGCCGGCGGATTATAGCTCTGCCTATGGCCACTCTTTGCCGTTGTCCGCCTGATAAGGTTTTTGGCTTGCGGTACAACTCATCTTCCAGTTCAAGCAATTTTGCTGTTTCCATCACTCGCTCTTTGATCTCTGCCTTTTTATAGTTTTTAAGCTTGAGGCCAAAAGCCATATTATCATAAACCGTCATGTGCGGATATAAAGCATAATTCTGAAACACCATGGCAATATCCCTGTCACGTGGCGTAAGGTCGTTCATCCGTTTACCATCTATAGATAATGTGCCTTCGCTGATGTCCTCAAGGCCGGCAACCATTCTAAGCAAAGTAGATTTACCGCAGCCTGAAGGCCCAACGATTACCATAAATTCTTTATCTTTTACAGTAAACGACACATTATCAATTGCAGATTTTCGTCCACGGGTTTTGTCCACATCATCATACACTTTCGAAATGTTCTGTAAGGTTACTTCTGCCATGGCTGGTTATTCAGTGCGTTTGAAAAATAATTTTTTGAGATGATGGTTATTCGGCAACAGAGATCAAGTTCGCCGGAAGCAAGAATATAATGTTCATTATGCGATGCTATGCCGGTTGTAAAAACCACATCATTTAAGTAGATAAGATCACTGATATTATTAGTAAGCGCAGGCTTCGATTCAAGTAATGGATCAGTATCATGAAGATGCAAAATATTTAAAGGATTAAGTTTATCGAGCACTGCCCAAAATGTTCTATAAACTCCGATGGCATTTTTATTTTCAACACCATGATACAACATCAGCCAGCCATAGTCTGTTAATACAGGCGGTGTACCTCCGCCAATTTTTACATTTGAAACAGACGATCTTCTTGCCCTGAGAAATGGACTGTCATTAGGTTTCCAATGTATAAGGTCAGGCGAAGAGGCTAAATGTATGGCCGCTCCGGGGTGATACAACGATTCAGCAGGTGTTGCAAAATAACATTCACCTAAAGGTCTTGTCAAGGCATAATATGCATTGCTGATCTTACCTTCAAATAACAACATATCCTTATTCTGATGATCAAGCACAATACCTAAACAAGCATAATTTAAACCATCATCAGATACATATAACATGGTTGAATGCCGCTCAGAACTGGCACAACAGGTGGTCATATAATATCGCCCTTCTATTAATGAAATACGTGGATCTTCAATGCCATATTCCTGGCTGGTAGCCTGCGGAGAAATGATCTTATCATAGTGAATCGTAAGTATTTGGGAACCATCAGCGTTCAGTTCAACAGGTAACAACCACGACAGCGATGTTATTGCCAAAACCGAAAATTTATAATCATTAATCCTGAATACCCGTGGATCGCTCATGTTTACGTTTTCAAGCGGCCAGCCATCAAGTGTATAACCGTTTTGTTGCCATCTTATGCAATGCACTTCGCCGTTATAAACCGGCTCTGATAATGCTTCAGCAACCCGTACCATAAGTAATAAATTACCATTTGGCAAACGGCATAAGCCGGGGTTGAAAGCGCCTAAAACGTATGTATCCTGCGTTATGCCATT
>JANLXV010000111.1:0-1911 GCA_031365305.1 Chitinophagaceae bacterium | reverse complement strand
TTAAATAAGAATTATACTATAAAAAGAGTGGTTGTGTCCACCTATCAAAGTGTTACGGGCACAGGGGTAAAAGCGGTTACACAATTAACCAATGAGCGAAATAACGTTGAAGGTGAAATGGCGTATAAATACAGGATTGATAAAAATGCTATACCACATATAGATGTTTTTATGGATAACGGTTACACCAAAGAAGAAATGAAAATGGTGAATGAAACCAGGAAAATTATGGGCGATGATAGTATACAATTAACCGCAACCTGTGTAAGAATACCGGTAATGGGCGGCCACAGCGAAAGTGTGAACATAGAATTTGAAAATGATTTTGTCTTGAACGAAGTGAAAGATCTGCTTGCTACAGCACCGGGCGTAGTGCTTCAGGATGATGTAAATAATTTTATTTACCCAATGCCGCTTTCTGCGCATGATAAGGATGATACTTTTGTTGGCCGTTTAAGAAGAGATGAGTCCAATCCTAAAACATTAAACTGCTGGATTGTTAGTGATAACCTGCGTAAAGGTGCTGCAACTAATGCCGTACAAATTGCAGAATACCTTGTAGAAAAGCATTTGGTTTAAAACCTAAGCAATTTCTTTTGAGGCATACATCTAAAATGGTTTCCTGCTAAACTTTCATATATTTAAGATTCATTTCTTCATCAAAAAAAATAATCTATGAAAGTTTATATCAGAACTATTATGGCTGCTTCCTGTTTGGCAATATTTGCCATATCATGTAAGCGTGAAGATCTTAATGCACCTTCTAAACAAATAAGCGCTGCGGTTCTGCAACAAATTGCGGCAAAAGGTTTTAGTACTGCCGATGTGATTAAGGTTGATGAAGGCTATCTTGTAGAGGGCGATATTATTCTTAACAATGAGAGCTTAACATCTTCACCTCAATCTCCCAACCTGCTTATCGCTAATGACGAGCAATACAACACTTTTAATCTTGTGAAAAAACTTCCAAGAACAGTTACTGTGAGTTCAGGCAGCAGTGTAGGATCAGCCTTGTCAAGTGCCATTAATGCGGCAATTACCAGGTACAATAATTTAAACTTAAGTTTAAAATTCGCCAGGGTTTCCAGCGGCGGACAAATCAATATCCGCCTGATAAACACCAGTCAATATATTGCTTCTTCAGGCTTTCCGACAAGCGGCGGCGACGCATATTTTGAAGTGAAATATGCTAAAAAATATGCTAATTATAGTGCCGGATTTATGACGACTGTGATTGCCCATGAAGTGGGACATTGCATTGGTTTCAGGCATACGGATTATATGAACAGGGCCTATAGCTGTGGAAGCGGCGGAAACGAAGGCCAGGCAACAACTGGCATTGGCGCAGTGTTAATACCTGGAACACCAAGCGGGCCTGATCCAAAATCATGGATGCTTGCCTGCTTAAGCAGTACAACCGACAGGCCTTTCAACGCAAATGATAAGGTGGCTTTAAATTACCTCTACTAATTTTTTAAATGATACTTAAATGATAAGCCGGCTCACAACCGGCTTTTTTATTTAAAACTTTTTAATTAATCAGGAATAGAAAAAAAATATGCCGGGAAACAATTTATGTTACTGCATGGGCGTTTAGAAAATTCTACAAAACAAGAAATCTATAATCAATCCCGGAACAACTTCAGGCTTTGATGCAGAACCGAACGACAAAATAGCATTTAACTATCTGTACTAAAATATACTTATAGCTGTAAAGTGAAAAAGCCGGGATTGAGTCCCCGGCTTTTATTGTATTCAAAGCACCTCATTTAGGAAATTGTCCAGGTTTCTCTTCCTTTTAATAATTTATCCAGATCGCCTTTTCCTTTTAAAGCAATGGTTTCCTCTATTTGCATACGCATTACATCTTCATAACAAGGCCGGTCTGTTTTAAAAAAAACGCCAAAAGGC
>JANLXV010000101.1:0-5899 GCA_031365305.1 Chitinophagaceae bacterium | reverse complement strand
GTGTTAAGATGCATATCAGTATATGGTTGCAATTGATACTGCTCTTTGTTTTGCATTGGGCCAAACCGTTCTGTGATGATCTTTATCGCTTCTCTCGTATCATCTATATAAAACTTTTGCATACCGGCTTCAACTAAAGACACTTTTGCCTGCGGCGATAGCACAACAAAAGTGTTTAAGAACTGATTGAACCAACCCTCAGCATCCTGCAGATCATGAGTTGATACTATCAATGGCAACAGAATATCAAACTGTATGGAAGAATTTTGCGGCGTTCTTTTAGCAACTGCTGTTACGGTATATGGAATAAAAGCTTCCCCACTTTTAAACATCACTGTTTTGCCAACAGCATCAGTTGTGCCGAATTGTTTTTTTGCTTCAGTTTCAGACAAGACTATTGAATGCACCTCTTTTAAGCAGGTGGCTGCATTGCCATAGATCAACGGAAAAGAGAAGACAGAGAAGAAATTGGAGTCAACATACAACAGTTCATGTGAGGTAACCTCAGTGCCTTTTTTAATATCCTGAAATCCGCTTTGCACCCTGACGAAAGATTGAATACCGGGCACATTTGCTGTAAACCCCGGCCCCTGGAAAAAACCGGTATTACTATCTTTTCCAGTCTTGTTACCTTTAAGGTCAGTGTTCTGTTTCACCACCCTGTAAATTTGATTTACAGCAGCAAGAAACCTGTCATAGCTCACCTCATCTTTTACGTATAATATGATAAGCATTGAACAGGCAAGGCCTATACTTAAGCCGGCTATGTTTATAAAGGCATAAGTTTTATGTCTTGATAAATTCCGCAGAGCGATAATGAAGTAATTTCTAAACATATTATTCTTTTTAAGTCAAGAGGAAAAATTAAAAAAGCGAAATGAGACATCTCTTTTTTACTTTTTAGTTTTTAATTTATCTATTCAGTTCTCAAACTTTTTACGGGGTTTTCAATAGCCGCTTTAATAGCCCGATGCGCAACTGTTATCCAGGCTATTACAATGGAACTTACCATGGCAACAATGAATATGGTAGCTAAGCCAACTGTATTGATGATGGCATAATTCTTATTTCGTTTTAAATTTCTAAAGGCCGTTTTAAAATAGTTTTTAAACATGGTTTTAAAAATTAATGCGCTGATACTTTAATTTGTTTTTAGCAGGTCAATAGCTTTTTTATTTACGGCATACCCTATTCTTGAACCGATAGTGATGGCGCTGATAATAAGCACACATACAAATGATATGGTTAAGGAGGAAATGCTTACACCCGCATTTATCCTGAAGATCATATCCATGAGCAATTGGGAAAGTGTGAAGCCGGCGTAGCAGCCAATAACCGCAGCCAGCAGGAATATCCAGAAGTAACCTTTCAGCACCAGTTGAAATATATGTACCGCTTCTGCACCAACGACTTTACGTATGGCTATCTGCCGCATTTTTTTCATTACAGATAATGAGACCAAAGCGAACATGCCTGTGCCTGCCATCAACATAGAAATGATAGCAAACCAGAAAAATATGGTGGCGATGCTTTCGTTTACGTTTGAGGCTTCCGTATCAGCTTCATCCTGGTAATAGGCCCTGAAAGGCTTCATAGGATAGAGTTTGCTCCAGGCAGCTTTCGTCTGCTCATACACATTAGTAAGTTCGCCGGCTTTCGTATGGATGATGATCTGCGAATATTTTTCAGGGGAAACAAGTTGTATAGCTACGGGGTCTATCAATTCAAAGAGACTGTTCTGTGTAAAATCTTTAAGCACCCCTACTACAGTACTCAAGGCTGTATCTCCTTTTCTTACCTGTTTGCCCAATGCCTCTTCAGGCTTCCAGCCAAAACTGAATGCCAGCTTTTCATTGATCAGCATTGATTGCCCGTAATCGCCTTTGCCTGACGAGTTGAATGCTCGTCCTGCCACCAGTTTCAGGTTCATTACATCCAGGTAGTTTTCCCCGGTTTCCAGGTAATTGGCCGGTCTCTTTTCTCCGTCACCTTCCAGCAGAACATTGCGGTAATTAAATCCTACATGCTCTTTTGTACCACCCATTTTATCAATACCCGAAATACCTGCAAGCTCATTACGAACTGAGGTATAAGCAGAAGGGGTCTGTACATTCAGCACAATTAAATTTTTTTTATCATACCCAAAATCATACGTGCGTTGAAATTCAGAATTGCGTGAAAAGGCCACGCCGGCAATTACAGTAATGAATGATATAACGATCTGGAAGCCCAGCAATACTCTTGAAAAAAGATTGTTGCCGCCAAACTTTACATTTCCCCTGAAGATGTTTGAGGCATTAAAGCGGCTGATATAAAATGCCGGATACGCACCTGCCAGCAGGGTAACACTTATTAATAATATGCCAAGCAGCGCAAGCAATGTATAGTCCCGGAAGTAATTGGCGGTTACATGTACAAATACAAACATGGCATTAAAAGCCGGCAGCCAGAAAGCATTAATAATCACGGACAAGCCAATGGCCAGTAACACGATGCAGGCACATTCGAGTAGCTGCTGCGTCATAATCTGTTTAAAAGTGCTGCCCATCATTTTACGTACGCCCATTTCTTTTAGGCGGCGGTTACTTTGTGCAACAGAAGTATTTGCAAAATTTAAACAGGCAGATAACAATATAAGTATAGCTAAAATAAGTGGCCCAAGTGCAGCAGAATCCTGCGGCCTTACCATTAATCCATTGGTGTCAAGTTCCCTGTCATGCTCTGCAACCTTAGCCAGCGGCTCAATAACAAAGGATGACAGCTTAATATCTTTGGCCACTAATCGCTGCAAAGGCAAATATTTTTTCAGGTCGTTGGCAAGCCTGTCGCTTTCTGCAGGGGTGGAGAGTTTAAAAAATATGGCATCAACAAACCAACTCCAGTCGCCCGGTTTTATTATTGAGCCATCCGGTTTATATTGATTTTCAAAGTGCGTGATCACCTCAAATTGTAAGGATGAATTTACCGGCGGATCTTTAAGAACACCGGTTACCATCAACGGCATCTTGTATGGCTCATCAGAATAAAACATCAGCGTTTTTCCTATCGGCTCAGTATTTCCAAAAAACTTTTTAGCCGCCTTTTCCGTTATCACTACCGTGGAGCGGTCTTCTAATTTTGCAACGCCTTTAATAAGCGGAAAATTAAAAAGATTAAAGAAGGCAGGGTCAGTAAAATGTGCTTCAGATGCAAATGCCTCGTTGCCTTCAGCCTTAATATCAAGGCCACGGCTATCCCATCTTACCGCTTCTTTAATATTGGATAAATCATTTTTTGCAGAGATTGCTAATGGCATAGGCACAATGCCTTTCAAGTTATCATTACCATCAGCCTTCGTAAGTACCCGGAAAATATCTTGCCCGTTCTGGTGAAAATCGTTAAAGCTATGGCTAAACCTATACGTTTGAAACCCCCACACTAAAGCAGCGATGCCTATACCCAGGCCAAAAATATTGATAAGCGTATATAATTTATTACGCCATAAATTTCTGATGATGATCTTAAAATAATTTTTTAGCATAAGATAGGTATGAGGTGTGAGATATCAGGTGTGAGGGGTGAGGTTTGAGGAATGAGGCATGAGTATATTTTTACTTTTTTACTTTTTACTTTTCAATGTTCATTCCATTCTTAAATTTTTTGCAGGACTTGCTAATGCCGCTTTTGCTGAATGATAGGTAGCTGTAAGCGTTGCAGTAAGTATGATTACAAAAGCTGAGACAATAAATGGCACAACTGACAAGCCCGGGTTATACGAAAACACCTTTAGCCAGTTATACATAAAATACCAGGCCACGGGAAAAGCGATGACGCCTGCGATTAATGCCAGCCATAAATAACTTTTAGTGATCATGGTAATTACCTGCAAAATGCTTGCGCCCATTACCCTGCGTATGCTGATCTCTTTCTGTTTTTGCTGCGTGGTAAAGGCTGTAAGGCCAAGTAAGCCAAGGCAGGTTATGATTATGGTAAGAATGGAAAAGGCTGCAAATATTTTTCCGCGTTTTTGATCAGCAGCATATTGCGAATTAAAATCGTTATCCAAAAATTTATATTCAAACGGCAAGGCAGGAAAATATTTTTTCCAACTGCTTTCTACTTGTGCAATGGTTGATTTTATATTTGCCGGGTTTAGCTTAAGCTGTATAATATTTGAATTGGGATTGTAAAACAAGATGAGTGGTGCGATAGGATTGTATAAAGATTTTTGATTGAAATCTTTTATCACGCCTACTACTTCAAAATAATTTTTAGAAGTGTCTCCCTGATTTTTTACAATTTTTCCAAGTGGGTCATCCCATTCAAAATGCTTAACCATGGCCTCATTTACCATAATGCTATGCAATGTGTCAGACAGGTTTGCGAAACCCCGGCCTTTCACTACCGGTATACCAAGTGTGCCCAGTAAATGTTCATCAATCCCGTAGCATTCAACGCCTTTATCAACATAGCCGTTCTTGCTTTGCACAGTAAAAAGATTCAGGTTAATGTTTGCACTTCCGGGATAAGAGTTGCCCGTACCTACTTCTTTAACGCCAGGCCTGGTGCGGAACTCATTGTTCATCGCAGATATTTTGCTGCGTTCATCCTGGCCTGTGTTTATCGTTACCGTCATTACCTGCTCTTTATTAAAGCCAACATCTTTATGGCGTATGTAAGACAGCTGGGCGTACACTATCCAGGTACAAATCAACATAACCATAGAAATGGAAAACTGTAATACAACCAATGAACGGCGCAGGTTTACATTGCCTGAAGCTTTGGAAAGCGAACCTTTTAAAATACTTACCGGCCTGAAATGCGAAAGATAAAATGCCGGATAGCTGCCCCCAACCAAACCTGTAAACAAGCCAATGCCAAGCAAAAGAAATATATTATAAGGTTGTAACAAGTTGTGTATTTCGAATGACTTACCTGATATGGTGTTGAAAGAAGGCAGCAAAATAATGATCAGGAGAATGCTTAGCAACACTGCAACGAAGGCTGTAAGCAATGACTCACTTAAAAACTGCAGTATCAATTGCTGCTTTGCTGAACCCATTACTTTTCTTATTCCGATCTCTTTTGCCCGGCGTGCAGACCTTGCCGTTGTAAGATTCATATAATTTATACAGGCAATCAACAACATTAAAAAAGCTACGGCAGAAAATATCCATATATACGTCATGCTGCCAAGCTCTTCAGGCTCTCCCTGTAAATTTGAACGAAGATGGATTGCAGTTACTGGCTGAACCCCATATTGGATCTTTACATTTGATTTTGCAAAAATGGGTGCCATATATTTATCGTACATGGGCAAAAGCTTTTTTTCAAAAGCTGCTGCATTAGTGCCGGGCTTTAGCACTACATAAGTAAAGTTATTAAAGCCGCCCCAGCTATCCTGCCCGTCCTGGTTACCTTTTAAAATTGTAGAAGCTGATATCAGCATGTCAAAACGTATATGGGAATTGCCCGGCACATCTTTTATTACACCGGTTACTTTATATAAATCATACACTGTCTTCAATGTTTTTCCGAGGGCAGAACTATTTATTCCAAAATATTTATCAGCAAGTGTTTTTGAAATAACAATGCTGTTGGGCTGGTTTAATGCATTGGCTGCATTGCCTTCAATAAACTGATGAGTAAATATGTTGAAGACTGAATTGTCAGCATAATAAATTTTTGTTTCGTAAAAACTATTATTGCCGTTTTTAAACAAGGTTCTTTCCTTACCCAAAAACCTGCCGGCTTCTTCTACCTCAGGAAAATCTTTTTTTAATGTTGCCGCAAGCGGTAGCTGGGTATATGCGAAGTTCATGTTCTTATCGCGTTCCTGTATGTAAGACACTACACGGTAAATACGGTCAGCCTTTGCATGATAGCGATCGTAGTTTAATTCATCTTTTACATAAAATAT
>JANLXV010000051.1:0-4252 GCA_031365305.1 Chitinophagaceae bacterium | reverse complement strand
TTAAATCACTTGGGCTTACAAACTTCGATGAGCTTTACTCCCAAAATACAGTAAGCCATCTTTTCCACGATTTGGAAATAGGTCGTATCAGTGATAAAGATTTTTTCGAGGCAATAAATAAAACCAGTTCAAGACCTATTTCTTCTGATGATATCATTGCTTCGTGGAACTCCATGTTATTAGATTTTCGTGAAAAAAGCCTGCAGGCTTTGAGTGATTTAAAATTAAAATACCGCCTATTTCTCCTTAGTAATACAAACAGTATACACCTGGAAGCTTTCAATAAGATTTTTGAAAAAACTAATAACGGCAGGGCTTTCAATGATTATTTCGACAAGGCCTATTACTCCAACGAAATCGGTTTAAGAAAACCTGACCCGGAAAGTTATCAGCTTGTAATTGATGAGAATAATCTTATTGCTGAACAAACCCTTTTTATTGATGATACCGTGCCGAATATTGAAGGCGCAACTAAAGTGGGTTTACAAACACATTTATTATTGCCGGGAGAAAATATTGAATCGCTTCAATTATAAATTAGCGGCTTTTAATTTCTTCGTAATCTATATAATCTTCTTTTTTAGCAGCCGTTGGGGCGGGAGGTTTAGGGGCAGCCTTTTGTTGGTTAAATTTTTTAAGCTGCTCGTCCATACCACTCTGCATTTCGCCAAATTGCTTTTTAACTTTTTTGGTAGTTTGGTAAATTGGGATAATAAAATCGAAGACGAGTTTATAAAGTATATAGATCAGAAAAATTTCGCCGGCCAGTCTTAAAATGTTCATGTAGTAAAATTATTATTTTATTTAATTTCTTTTTGAGTCCTGGTTTTTTTAACGAGAATTTGCTTTATATAGGCATGATGCCTTATATTTGCAGCGGAATATGAAGAAAAGCAAGGGAACGACATCGTTCCCTTATTCTTTTTTTAAAGGTCTGGTAATTATGTCTGAAAATCCTGTTCAACAAAAAATTGAAGCTTTAGTTACAGAAATTATTGGTGATGATGACCAGGTATTTTTGGTAAATGTAGAGGTAAGCGCAGGTAATAACATTGGTGTTTTTTTAGATGCCGATAATGGTTTGACCATTGAAAAATGCTCTAAAATAAATCGGGCACTTTACAATAAGCTTGAAGAACTGGAACTGTTTCCTGAGAATAATTTTTCATTGGAAGTGTCTTCTCCGGGTGTTGATGAGCCTTTAAAACTTGAGCGCCAGTACAAAAAAAATATTGGCAGAACCGTTCAGGTTACAACAACCGATGATACCATAAATGTTGGAAAACTTACGGGTGTAACTACAGAGGGTGTTATAGTTGAAAAAACAGAAGGCAAGGGCAAAAAAGCAATAATTGCTAATACAACAATATTATTTAATCAAATAAAGCACATAAAAGTGCTGGTAACTTTTTAAACAAATACCGTAATGGCCAGTATTAATTTAATTGAATCCTTCCAGGAATTCAAAGATGCTGAAAACATTGATCGTCCAACCTTAATGAAGGTGATGGAAGACGTTTTTAAAACATTGATCCGTAAAAAATACGGATCGGATGACAACTTTGATGTAATTGTAAACGATCAGAAAGGTGATCTGGAAATTTTCAGAAGACGAACGATTGTGGATGATGATGATTTATACAATACGCTTACCGAGATAGAATATAAAGACGCTATCAAAATTGAGCCGGATTACCAGGTGGGTGAAGAATTATATGAAGAAGTTGACATTCAAAAAGAATTTGGCCGCCGGGCCATTCTTGCCGGCAAGCAAACGCTTGCCAGCCGTATCAATGATCTTAAAAAAAATATACTGGTAAAAAAATATGAGGATAGGATTGGCGAAATTGTAAATGGAGAAGTTTACCAGGTTTGGAAAAAAGAAATATTGCTGCTGGATGAAGAAGGTAATGAAATGATCCTTCCGAAATCTGAACAAATACCATCAGATTATTTTAAAAAAGGTGAAAGCGTGAGGGCTGTGGTAAAGCGTGTTGAGCTTAAAAGCAGCCAGGCCGTAATAATTGTTTCACGTACAGATAACTCATTTCTTGCTAAATTGCTCGAAATTGAAGTACCCGAAATATTCGATGGCCTTATTGTGATTCGTAAGATTGTAAGAGATCCGGGTGAAAGAGCAAAAGTGGCTGTGGAAAGTTTTGATGACAGGATTGATCCCGTAGGTGCATGCGTAGGGATGAAGGGCAGCAGGATTCACGGTATAGTACGTGAATTGAAAAATGAAAATATTGATATAATAAACTTCACTAATAACATCCAATTACTTATTCAACGCTCATTAACTCCGGCAAAAATTACGAGCATGGATGTTGATACGGAAACCAAACACGCTAATGTTTATTTAAAGCCAGACCAGGTTTCCCTGGCCATTGGGCGCAGGGGTGTAAACATTAAACTTGCCTGCGAATTAACAGGCCTGGAAATTGACGTATTCCGTGATAATGAAGGTGAGGTTGAAGAATATGATATTGACCTGGATGAATTTACAGATGAGATTGAACCGTGGATAATTGATGAGCTAAAAAGAGTGGGTTGTGATACTGCCAGGAGCGTGTTAGACTTAACAGACGCAGAACTTGAGCGCCGTACAGATCTTGAAAAAGAAACCATTGCTGAAGTTAGAAAAGTGCTGAATGATGAATTTAATAAAGAATGATCATGGGTTACTTAAACTGTATTTCATGATTTAGAAATTATAAATCAATAAAAAGCCCTCTTAATGGGAGGGATAGGAGCCGATAAATGTCAGAAGCAAATACACCAAGGTTAATGGCAGCAGCCAAAGAGTTTAACGTAGGTAAAGATACCTTGATAGATGTTCTTGTGTCTAAGGGTTTTAGCAGCGATGATCTTAAGCCAACTTCCAAGATAACTGAAGATATGTATAGGGTGCTGCAATTGGAATTTCAGCAGGATAAGGTAGCCAAGCAAAAAGCGGAACAGGTTGATCTTCCCAAAAATGCAGTCGCAGAATCTAAAAAGAAAAGAGACGAAGAAGATTTGTCTATCAGGAAAAAGGAAGTTGTTAAGCCTAAAGATCCTACACCGGCTCCGGCACCAGTGGTTGTCGAAGAGATTGTTCCTGAAATTGTACCGGAAATACTTCATCCGGAACCCCAGGTTATAGAAGAACCCCAGGTACAAATACCGGAAATCACTAAAATAAACGCACCCGAATTAGAGCAGCCTAAGGTTGTTGATAAAATTGATCTTAGTACAATAGATTCTTCTACACGGCCAAAAAAGGAAGATAAAAAAAGCGATAAGGCAACTCCCAAAAAACAAGAACTTCAACCAGAAGAAGTAGAAGTTCCTGCACCGGTTGAGGAACCAGTTATTGAGGAAACTATTATTGAGCCCGGACCCGAAAAGCCGGTGCAGGCAGTAATTGAAAATATAAAGGCTGACAAACTTGAAGGCCCACGCATAATGGGTAAAATTAATTTACCTGTTCCTAATGAGCCTAAGCCAAGAATACATGATGAGAAGCGTAAACGCAAACGCATCCCGGTAGATCAAAAGAAAGTTGGCAATAATCCGCCTTCCGCCTTCCAGCGACCACCGGCTGGTCAGCAGCAGGTCCAGGGAAACCGTCCCCCTTACCAGGGTAATAATTTTAACCAGGGTGGTGGCAACAGGTTCAATCGCAATGCACCGCCGGCTGCACGCAGAGACGATAAAGAAATAGATCAAAAAGAAATACAGGAAAAAATAAGAGAAACCCAGGCGAAACTTGCCGGTTCTGGTGGACGTGGTAAAAGCCTTAAAGCCAAATACCGTAAAGCCAAACGTGATGAAGCTGCTGAAAGTGTAGGTGCCGATGCGCAGGCAGATCATAAATTACAGGTGACTGAATTTATATCGGTAAGCGAATTTGCCAACTTAATGGATGTAAGCTTTGCTGATGTTATAGGTAAGTGTATGAGCCTTGGTATTATGGTGTCTATAAACCAGCGGCTTGAAGCAGATGTGATTGAGCTTGTTGCAGGTGAATTTGGCTTTGAAGTAGAATTTATTGGTATTGAAGATGAAGCCGAGATTGAGGAAGATGATAACAGTGATAACACTGAAGATCTTAAACCAAGGCCTCCGATAGTTACTATAATGGGTCACGTAGATCATGGTAAAACATCTCTATTAGATTATATAAGAAAAGCCAATGTAATTGCAGGTGAGGCCGGCGGTATAACCCAGCACATAGGCGCTTATGAAGTTGAATTGAAAGATGGCA
>JANLXV010000001.1:0-2009 GCA_031365305.1 Chitinophagaceae bacterium | reverse complement strand
AGGATTTTTTGCTTTCCAGGATAGCCAGGATGAAGAAGGCCTTTTGTTAAACACCGATAGCGGGATCTTTTTTGAATTTATACCGGCAACAGAAATTTTTAATGATAAACCGCTACGACTAACGCTTAAAGATGTTAAGCTAAATGAGAATTATGTTTTGATCATTAGCAGCAATGCCGGGCTTTGGGCCTATAATGTTGGCGATACAATCAAATTTGTTTCTTTAGATCCATATAGGGTTGTGGTAACCGGCAGGGTTAATCATTTCATTTCTGCCTTTGGTGAGCATGTAATTGGTGAAGAAGTAGAAGCTGCTTTATCCCTTGCTGTGAAAGAACAGGGGATAAAGGTTACGGAGTTTACCGTAGCGCCATACATTTCTACCGATGAGGAAAAAAGCTATCATGAATGGTTCATTGAATTTGAAAACATTCCTGATGATCTTGTAAACCTTGCTGATTCAATCAATAAAAATCTTCAGCAAAAGAATATTTATTATGATGACCTTATAAAAGGCAATATTTTACAGCCACTCAAAATTTCTCCCATACGCCGCAATGGTTTTATTGATTACATGAAAAGCGTAGGAAAGTTAGGCGGCCAAAACAAAGTGCCCCGTTTGAGTAACGATCGGAAACTGGCCGATGCGCTTAAGCAATGGATCGTTCAAACCGTGAACATTTAGCATACCACCATCTTTCAATACTAAAATTTATATTTGCCACCTTTTATTTGAAATGACAAAAAAACGCATCGCTATTTTTGGTTCTACGGGTTCTATTGGCCGGCAGGCATTGGAAGTGGTTGAAAAGAATGCTGATAAATTTGAAGTTGAGATTTTAACTGCACAAACAAATGATACGCTGCTTATAGAGCAAGCCCTCAAATTTAATCCGAATACTGTTGTAATTGGTGACGAAAAAAAATACAACACGGTAAATAGCGCTCTTGCCTCAAAAAATATAAAAGTTTTTGCGGGTGAAAAAGCGATTGAAGATGTTGCCGGTTTTGACACTTATGATATGATGCTTGCAGCCATTGTAGGCTTTGCCGGCCTTAAACCAACGCTTAAAGCTATTTCTAGTGGTAAAGCCATTGCTCTTGCTAATAAGGAAACGCTTGTTGTTGCCGGAGATATTGTAATGCAAAACGCCCTGGAAAAACGGGTACCCATCATACCTGTGGACAGTGAGCATTCTGCTATTTTTCAATGCCTGCTTGGTGAATCTAGAAACCCGATAGAGAAGGTGATATTGACTGCAAGCGGTGGCCCTTTTCTTGGTAAGAAGCCGAACTTTTTAGTTAATGTAAAAAAGGATCATGCTTTGCAACATCCCAACTGGAGCATGGGCGCAAAAATTACTATTGATTCTGCAACATTGATGAACAAAGGGCTTGAGATGATTGAGGCGAATTGGCTTTTTAATTTGCAGCCGCACCAGGTACAGGTATTGGTTCATCCGCAAAGTATTGTACACAGTTTGGTGCAGTTTAATGATGGCAGCATAAAAGCGCAAATGGGCTTGCCAGATATGAAGCTGCCCATACAATATGCGCTTGGTTTCCCGGACCGCCTGCCTTCAGACTCGAAGCGGGCCGATTTCGCAAAAATTGGTGCACTAACTTTTGAAGAACCGGATATAAAGACGTTTCGCAATTTAACCCTGGCAACGCAGGCGCTTGCCAAGGGTGGTAATTTACCCTGCATATTGAATGCAGCGAATGAAATGGCAGTATGGGCTTTTTTACATAACCGGATTGGCTTTCTCGATATTACGGCTGTGGTTGAAAAGACAATGGATAAGATAAGTTTTATAGAAAAGCCAAATCTTGATGAATATTTTGAAAGCGATGGAGAGGCCCGTAGCTTTGCAGCCTCATTAATAAAAATATAATTTTGACCTTTCGCAGAGCATTATCCTGCTCAACCTTCACAATTAATTTTTTAAAATAATTTTCTCCTTACCGGAGCATTGGAATATGACAACATTAGCAATCAATTGGGCGCA
>JANLXV010000636.1:0-2022 GCA_031365305.1 Chitinophagaceae bacterium | reverse complement strand
CTGTCAGTGCTTTTGCAAAGTCTACTGAATTATTAACCTTCACGGCATCATCATCAATGCTATGCACTAAAAACGTTGGTGGTGTTTTAGCCGTTACCTGCAGCTCATTCGAGTAATATTTTATTTTATCTTTCGAAGGATTTTTGCCAATCAAATTATCTCTTGAACCGATATGCCCGATACTATCGGTAAAGCTGATAACGGGATAAACCAGGATCATAAAATCAGGCCGTAGGTTAATGTTTTTTGTATTCTCAATTAACGATTTTTCAAAATGCGTTCCGGCGCTTGCTGCCAAATGTCCGCCTGCAGAGAATCCCATGATACCGGTTTTATCAGGATTTACATGCCATTCTTTGGCATTCATTCTTACAAGCTGAATAGCCCGTTGTGCATCCTGCAAAGGGCCTTTGGATTTATCTGGCATAGTAGCATCATTCGGTATACGGTACTTCAATACAAAAGCGGTTATGCCCATTTCATTAAAACGTTTAGCTACAGCAAAGCCTTCATGATCGGCAGCTAAAATCCCATAACCTCCGCCAGGGCAAATGATAACACCTGTGCCGTTGGCCTTATTTTTTTCCGGTAAATAAATAGTTAATGTAGGCTGCGACACATTGCTAACAATAAGTATGTTGCCATCTTCATGGGTCTCTTTTTCTTCGTTAATGGTTTTAATTGAGTTGGGTATTTCTTTATACAGCGGAATAACTTGCTGGCTCATGGTTAAAAAAGTAAGGTGCATTAAAAATATAGTAAGAAAAATCCGCTGTAGTTGGCAAACATTATATTTTAAAAGAAAGAAGCTGTTTTTATGTACCATCGCTAATAATTTAATGCCGTTTATAAAAAATTGACCGGGAGATGTTTAGAGATGCGCTTTCCCACTTAATTTTAGAAATTATTGTTCAGCAATTTAAACGAATGTTATTAAAACTTAATTAATGAGAAAATCAGCAATTGGATTATTATTATTTTTCCCGCTTTTTGCGGTGTGCCAGCCGGTTTTGCCGCCAGGATATTTCTGGAAAAAACTGGCGAACGGGTTAGAAGTTGTGGTAATCGAAAACCCGAAGGTGCCCTTAGCCACTATTGAGATAGCCGTTAAAAATGGGGCTTACACCGAAGGCCCTGAATATAGTGGCTTATCACATCTTTTTGAACACATGTTTTTTAAAGCCAACAAAGATTATCCTGACCAGGCCTCTTTTTTAAAAAGAACGCAGGAGCTTGGCGCCATCTGGAATGGTACAACCAATGTTGAAAGGGTGAATTATTATTTTACGTTCAACAGGGATAGTCTTGTGCAGGGTTTAAAATTTATGAACGCCGCCATCCGCTTTCCCATCTATCGTGTGGAAGATATGCAGAAAGAGCGGCCTGTTGTTGATGGTGAGTTTCAGAGAGCGGAGAGTGACCCCGGCTTCCAGCTAAACTATGAAAGCCAGAAAAAACTATGGGGTGATCTGCTGACGAGGAAGAACCCGATCGGTGATCATAATGTCATCAATACAGCAACACCTGAAAAAATGATGATCATCAAGGATAAATATTATTACCCGAACAATTCTGTTTTAGTGATTGCCGGCGATGTTAAACATGAAGATGGTTTTAAGCAGGCTGAAACTGTATTCGGCGATTGGAAGGCCAGTGATTTTGATCCTTTTGTAAAGTATCCTATTCCTGAATTTCAACCATTAAAGGGCACCGAATATTTTATAAAAGAATCGTCTATTGCACAAACACCTTTTGTAAGTTATACCTGGCAGGGGCCGGACACCCGAAACGATTCTGCAGGCACAATTGCTGCGGATGTGTTTTCAACTTTACTGGGGCTTAATTCATCCAAATGGCAGCAGGCCTTAATTGATAAAGGACTTGCAACTTATGCCGGGCTTACTTATCAAACTGCCAAATACGTTGGACCAATCAGCATATTCGTTGTGCCCAATCCAAATAAATTAAAAGAATGTAATGATGAGATCATGAAACAGGTAAAACAATTTGCCAATGAGGATT
>JANLXV010000607.1:0-8061 GCA_031365305.1 Chitinophagaceae bacterium | reverse complement strand
TTAAATTATCCAGCAGTTCTCTAACTGATGGACGTTTAGTTATGTCGGTTTCAAAAAAGCGATAAGTAATAATGCCTTTTTTGTTGACGATATAGACAGCAGGCACAGGCAGGTAAGCCCTGTCTTTTTGCTGGTTGATCTTTAAAAAATCAACATCCCAGTTTGACTTATATTTATTTACTGTGGCCGTATCTACTTCATACGAAACATTATAGGCTTTACTGATCTTAACATCTTTATCATAAATGATCGGAAAAGATGCCCTGGTTTTTTCAATGGTTTTTTTAACACCATCCGGAGCTTCCGGGGTAATAGCTACTACGCTTGCACCTTTAGCTGTTACATACTGCAACGAGTCTTGTAAATCTGTCAATTGCTTATTGCAATAAGGGCACCAATTGCCTCTATAAAATAATACTACAACTGGTCCTTTTTCCCGCAATGCACTTAAACTAACAGCATTACCGGAATGGTCTTTTGCAGAAAAATCAGGAGCTTTGGATTTTATGGTAAGACCACTGGCCTGCTCTTGTGCACCAACCTTTAAAACAACGATCACACCTAAAAGAAGATTACATATTTTTCTCATTTATTATTATTTGAAATTAAAATTAAATTGATGTGGTCATGAAATAATAGCATTAACACTTTATAAAAAAGATGGAATAAAATACCTGTGTAACCATTTCACGTATTATTTTTATCATTAGTACAATATTTATTTGACATGAAGTAGTGTGTTGGTTTGTTAATCACACTATTGACTTACTAAGCAATTACGGGATTGGTAGCGGGTTTTGCACTTTCCCCATTTCAATCTAATTTCGCTCCGCACTATTGTATTCTTGTACATTAGGCAATAACCATTTATATTATATAAATATTTAAGTATATGGCATACGATGTTATAGTTTTAGGAAGCGGGCCCGGCGGTTACCCTGCAGCAATAAGAGCATCACAACTGGGTAAAAAAGTGGCAATTGTTGAAAGGGAGAGTCTTGGCGGTATATGCCTTAACTGGGGATGCATACCAACCAAAGCCCTGCTGAAAAGTGCACAGGTATATGATTATATGAAACACGCTGCAGACTATGGTATTGATGCCGGTGCACCCACAGCCAATTTTGGCAACGTAATAAAAAGAAGCCGTGGTGTTGCCGATAAGATGAGCAAAGGGGTTCAGTTCCTGATGAAGAAAAATAAGATAGATGTGATTATGGGGAACGGCAAATTATTATCGCCTACCCAGCTTGAAGTAACTGCGGCGGATGGCGGAAAACAAACGCTCGATGCAAAAAATATTATTATCGCAACAGGCGGAAGAGCACGCCAGTTGCCTTCTTTGCCGATTGATGGCAAAAAAATAATTGGCTATCGTGAAGCGATGGTATTGCCTCAACAGCCTAAAACAATGCTGGTTGTCGGCTCAGGCGCTATTGGGTCTGAGTTCGCCTTTTTTTATAATAGCATGGGGACCAAAGTCACCATTGTTGAATTCTTGCCAAGAATTGTTCCTGTAGAAGACGAAGACATTTCAAAAGAACTTGAGAAACAATTTAAGAAACAGGGCATTGAGGTTTTGGTGAACAGCGAAGTAACCGGCGTTGATACTTCCGGCGATGTAATAAAGGCCAAAGTAAAAACACCGGACAGCGAAAAAATATTTGAAGCAGATATTGTTTTAAGTGCCGTTGGTGTAATTGCAAATATTGAAGAGATTGGCCTGGAAGCCTTAGGTATTAAAACTGATAAAGGGAAAATTATTGTTGATGCTAACCAGCAAACCAGTGTGCCCGGCGTATATGCCTTAGGCGATTGTACACCAGGCCAGGCGCTTGCGCACGTTGCAACAAGGGAAGGCATTAATGCAGCAGAACATTTGGCCGGTCATAAGATCACGCCAGTAGATTATAACAACATTCCCGGCTGTACATACACCACACCGGAAGTGGCTTCTGTAGGCTATACGGAGAAGGCAGCAAAGGATGCAGGCTATGAAATTAAAGTTGGAAAATTCCCTTTCGTAGCCAGTGGAAAAGCTACCGCCGCAGGAGATACTACAGGATTTGTAAAGGTAATTTTTGATGCAAAGTACGGCGAATTTTTGGGTTGCCACATGATTGGCAGCAGCGTAACTGAACTTGTAAGTGAAGTGGTAGTGGCACGTAAATTAGAGACAACTGCACATGAAATATTAAATGCTGTTCATCCGCATCCGACAATGAGCGAAGGCCTGAAAGAGGCTACGGCTGTGGCTTACGGAGAAGCAACGGATGTGTAATTTGTCATTCGTCAGGAGTCACTGGTCAGTGGGTCATTGTCGTTGAGTATTGAAAATTGACTATTGTTCATTATTCATTTCCATTATTCATTCTCTCCTACCCTCCATACGTACTCGCAAACACTTTCTTTAAAATTTCTGTGACCCTGGCAACAGGGTCTTTTCTTATTTTTTGTTCCTGCAGACCAATATGATAAAATAAGCCCGCTAAAGTTTTTTCTGTTACATAGCTAGCGAGGTTAGTGTTTACAGGTGTTTTACTGAACTTATTGTAAACAGTAAATACATCTTCCCAATATTTTGTAGCGTTCACATTTTTAAGAGACCGTTCGATGACAGGTTTAAACTGGTTGGTAAGTTGTGCAGTCGTCGTTCTTTTTAAATAATCAGTGGCAGCAAAATCCCCGCCTCTTAATATGGAAAGGCCATCCTGTATGCTCATTGATTTTATAGAATTCCATAAAATATCGCCCACATATTTTGAAGCATCTTCAGCAGCCCGGTTCATGGAAAGAACGGCTTTATCAACAGTACTTCCAAGGCCAACATCTTTCAACGTTCTTTCAACTTTTACAGCTTCGGGTGGCATAAGAATTCTTATCATGTCATCCCCAAAAAAACCATTTAACAGCGATAACCGTTTTGTACTGGTATCTGCCCCTACCCGTAAAGCTTCACGCAAACCTTGCACTATTTCGGCGCTAGTGAGGCCAGTGTTATTGCCAATGCCTGAAGAGTTTAATACCTGCCGTGCCGTTTCACAGCCCGCTAACGGAATTAAAGCCATCAGAAAAATGATGTATATTATTTTCATTAAAGCGTAATTTTTAAAATGATAATTTTTTGCAGCAAATGAATCTTTTATCGTAATAACAAATTTTAGTCCATACATCTCCTACATTTGACAACCTTAAACTTAGGATATTATTATTGACTTTTAAAAGTGTATAAATTTTATGACAGTAGCTGTATTGGGTGCAGGTATGGTAGGCGGTGCAATGGCTGCAGATCTTTCTAAAAAATTTTCGGTGACTTCAATTGATCGCAGCAGTATTGTTTTGGAAAGTCTTCAAAAAAAACATCCGCAAATCAATACCAAACAACACGACCTTAATGATGCAGGAAGTTATCGTGATCTTTTAAAAGAGTTCGATATGGTAATTACAGCAGTTCCCGGCTTTATGGGTTATCGTACATTGGAGGCTGTTATAGGTGCGGGTAAAAATGTGGTTGATATTTCCTTTTCTCCTGAAGATACCATGCAGCTTGATGAACTGGCTAAAAGTAAAAATGTTACTGCTGTTGTAGATTGTGGCGTGGCGCCGGGTATGAGCAATTTTATTATTGGCTACTACAATGCGTTTATGCAAATAGAACGCTTTGAATGCCTAGTCGGTGGTTTACCAAAGCTTCGCCTTAAACCGTTCGAGTATAAGGCACCCTTCTCCCCGATTGATGTTATTGAAGAATATACACGGCCCGCAAGGTTTGTTGAAAACAGCAAGATCATAACAAGAGAAGCCCTGAGCGATATTGAAGCAATAGATTTTGAAAAAGCCGGTACACTGGAAAGTTTTAATACCGATGGCTTACGATCATTGATCTATACCATGAAGCACATCCCCAATATGAAGGAGAAAACGCTGCGTTATCCCGGCCATGTCTCGCTCATTCAATCTTTAATTAAAGGCGGTTTTTTTTCTACTGAAAAGATAAATTACCAGGGTACAGACATAACGCCTCTGCAATTTTCATCCGCTATATTAATTGATCAATGGAAGCTTGGCGCCGGAGAACCGGAATTTACGATTATGCGCATCTCTCTCTCAGGCGTGTTAAAAGATGACACCGGCGTGAGAAAACAGTTTGTTTATAACCTGTATGATGAATACGATCCGATAAGTAAAACATCATCAATGGCAAGAACAACGGGCTATACCTGTAATGCCGCTGTTGAACTTATAGCGAATAAATTATTTGAAAAGAAAGGTGTTTTTCCACCGGAATTAGTTGGCGGAGATAAAGCCTGCTTTGATTTTGTAATGAAGTATCTGGCTGAGAGAAATGTAGTTTATACGCTTACCGAATCTTAATTAAATTTTCACCAACCTTAAGGTTGTTGCATTTTTTCCGCTGCCGATTTTTAGAATATAGATACCTGGTGATAATGGATTAATAATAACCGAGGGATTTTCAGAATTGAATTCTTTTGTCATTATTTCTCTGCCAACCACGTTATAAATATGAACAACTTTTCCTTTAAGCTCTGCACCCGATTTGTCAACAAAAGTGATCTTATCTTTTGCAGGATTAGGATAAAATGAAATCATCGTCCTGGCGATCACTGTATCCATAGGCACTGCAGGCGCAGCTTCGCCTGTTGCGGGTTTGCCACCCGGTGAAGTAAGCAAAGTGTTTCTTGCACCGCCTTTTGCAAACAGGCTTCGCATTTTATTTTTTTGGCCGATGGTAAACATGCTCATGCAATCATCATTTGTAAAATCCATAAAATTCATAAACATATCACCATTACCATTTAGAGAACATGGGCTCAATTGTGGGAAAGCCGGGCAACCATTATTAAAAGATTGTTGCGGTGGTGTATCGCCTATGTTATCATCACCACAATTATCGTCTCCCCAAATGTGCATCAAACCAAGCCAGTGGCCCGCTTCATGGGTTAAAGTTCTGCCTTTATTAAAAGGCGGTTTAACTGTACCAACGGTGCCGAAAGCTGTGGATTGAATAACGATGCCGTCTTTCGCCGGGTCAGTGCCTGGCAAAGACGCATAGCCGAGGCTGCGGCCAAAAAGATTACAAACCCAAATATTTAAATAGTTTTTAGCATTCCAGGCATCATCACCATTTGCGGCAGAAAATTTCATGTTATCATCAGCCTCCCAATGTTCAACAACAGTATGTTTACGAATTACACCTGTTGTTATATTCCCCAGCGGATCAGTTATGGCTAATGTAAAATTGATCCTTGCATCACCTGCAACTTTTGCAAACACCGCAGGTGTATTTTCGATATTATAGTTCTTCTTTGTGTAATCAAGATTTAAAGCATCGAGCTGCGATTGTATCTGCTCATCACTTATATTTTGTTCATCTGTATTATACAACACATGAATCACAACAGTGATATTGATGATCTCATCAGGCAATGTATCTCTTGTAACGGGTGGAGATTGGGGGCTGTTTAATAAAACCGGAAGCTGCCTGCGCTTGTACTCTACCCTTCCGCATTGCCTTTGAGCAAACACTATGGTAGAAAACGCAATTAAAGAAACCAGGGTAAAAAATATCTTCATAAAACCTGCGAATCAACTATTAAACATCTGGTGATGTAATAATGAATATTACAGGCTCGTCATAAACTTATCGGGTTGGCAATACAAAGGAAGTTGGGAATAGTCAACACCTTGATTGAGAAATGAGCAAAGCAGAGAAACTTTGATCGGTTAACAGAGGTGCTGCGGGCACAAATAAAATACAAATATGTGGCAAAACAAAGTATTTAGCATATTCTTTTAAAGGTAATCAGGCTCTTATGTACTATGGTTCATTATTTTTACCGCCTAAATTTTTATGATGTTAAGACTTGTATGGATTCTTTTTTTAAGCCTGCTACTTAGCTGTAATAGTGATTCGGCAGATAGCGACCCAAGCATAGCACCGGTAAGTGTTCCGGCGATGCCTGCGCCTGAACCCATTACGTTTAAAGTAGATGCCGTTTACCCGCATGACAGTAAAGCATTCACGCAGGGTTTACAGTTCTACAAAGGAAAATTATATGAGAGTACAGGCCTTAATGATCAATCCTCTTTGAGAGTTGTTGAGCTTAAAACCGGCAAAAGTTTACAAAATCATGTAATAACGGATAGTTCAATTTTTGGAGAAGGCATTACCATACTCAATAATAAAATTTATCAGCTTACCTGGGAAAACAACAAAGCTTTTGTTTACAATGTAAACGACATTACAAAACCAATACAAACTTTAAAATGGTCCAGACAAGGCTGGGGTATTACTAACGATGGCAGTAATTTAATTATAAGTGACGGCACCGATAAATTATATGTGGTTAAACATGACCCGGCAAAAAGCGAATTTCAGTTACAAAAAATAATTTCCGTTGCAGATAATAACGGACCGGTTGACAGCCTTAATGAACTTGAATATATCAATGGCTATCTCTATTCGAATATTTGGTACACCAACGATATTGTGAAGATTGATCTCTCCAACGGTCATGTGGTTGGTAAAATGAATTTTGCCGGCTTGTTAAATCAATATGCTAAGGATAATATGAATGCAGAAACCAATGTGCTCAACGGCATTGCGTACGATAGTGCAACAAACAAATTATTAATTACAGGTAAGAACTGGCCAAAGCTTTTCGAGATTAGTATGAATTAGATTATTGTGCAACGGTAATATTATATCCGTTGTCATAAACAAAAACATGCATGAAAAAATATTTTATAAGCATACTTTTTTCGGCAGCAATCGTTTCTGCCTGCAACAAAATCTTGTCAAAATCAGGTCTTATCGGTAAATGGAAGCTGACAGAATATCTTGCCGACCCCGGAGATGGCAGTGGTAAATGGACACCGGCACAACAACCAACTACTATAGAATTCACTGAAAGCGGACAGGTAAGGGAAAACAATAAAATTTCCGCCTCTTATAAAATTTTAAGTGATTCTGTTCTTGAATGGACCTCTGCCACTGCTAAAGTAAATACCTATTACAAGATTGACGGAAATCAACTTTACCTGCATCCACCCTGCATTGAAGCCTGTGGTGAAAAATATATCCGGTCTAAGTAAAATACTTTTAAAATTAAACAGATAAATATTTCATGGCGCTATACGCAACGCCTGCAAGCACGCCGCCAATCAATGGGCCGGCTATGGCTATCCATCCATATTTCCAGTGAATATTTGTAATGCGTAATGGCAACAGTGAAGCGATGATGCGTGGACCAAAATCCCTCGCAGGATTTATAGCATAACCCGTAGGGCCACCGAGGCTTAAGCCGATGCCGAGCACCAATAAGGCTACAGGCAAGGCATCTAATGAGCCGAGGCTGTTGGAAGGTGACGCAATGTATAGCACACCAAAAACCAGCACGAACGTTGCGATGATTTCACATAGCAGGTTATTCACCAGGTTGTATATAGCCGGGCTTGTACAAAACACAGCGAGTTTGGTGTTGGCATCTTCTGTGGCATTAAAGTGTGACCTGTAGGCGATCCATACTAATACAGAGCCAGCCATAGCCCCTGATATCTGTCCGGCAAAATAGATTGGAACTAAACTCCATTCAATTTTTTTTACATAAGCAAAGCCCAGGGTAACCGCAGGGTTTAAATGAGCGCCGCTTGCTTTTGAAGTGATGAATACCCCGACAAAAACGGCGATGGCCCAACCAAAGGTTATCACTATCCAGCCACCATTATTGCCTTTTGTTTTATTAAGCACTACGTTAGCTACTACACCATTTCCTAATAATATAAGAATAGCGGTACCTATAAATTCACCCAAAAAAATTTGCATATATTTTATTTAGAATGAGGAGAATATGTTGCCCATGCCTGGCAGGCTGCTACCGATCTTTTCCAACCGTTTATTTTATCGGTTCTTGCCTTATCATCCATAGTGTGCTTAAAGGTTCTATCGGCTGCCCAGTATTGTTCAATTTCATTCACATCTTTCCAAAAGCCCACAGCAAGCCCTGCAAGATATGCAGCGCCAAGTGCGGTAGTTTCTGT
>JANLXV010000586.1:0-3019 GCA_031365305.1 Chitinophagaceae bacterium | reverse complement strand
TTAAATTCCCATTTATAACCTGCTAATTCATCAACCTGACCTTTTTGTTTATAAAAAGCTGTTATAGCATTTGCAATTCGACCACCTACTCTTCTTACCATTTCGGCATCTTTACTAACGCCCGGGCTCACTATTTTACTTTGAGATAGAAATTGCTGGTATTGCGTTACAGCTTCCTGCTGCAAGGCATCTTCTGATACAAGGCTTAATTGTTTTCTACCGGTAATAGCATTAGTGGTACAGGATGTTATAAAAATTACGCAACTGGTAAGGATTAAGACTATTTTTTTCATGTTGATAATTTTTATATTGGTATAAACAATTGCTGTACCAAAGTAAATGGAGCAATTAACAACACGAAGGTGAAAGTGATAAGAAGATTGTAATTAACTTTTCCCGTGGCGCTTTCTATCGCGGAACTTTAAGATGGGAACCCGGCTCTCATTGCCTTTCAGCAATCTTGAAATGTTCTTTTGATGGGTAAGAACAATCAGCATAGCCACCGCCACAGCAAATAGTCTATAGAATAATTCTTTTTCATTGTAGATCCATAATACGCATATAGGTAGAGCAATACCGGCAAGTATGGAACTTAGGGACACATATCTTGTCAAATAAAAAACGAGTAAAAAAACACCTACGCAACTTGCAGCAACAATTGGCTGTATGGCGAGTATCATTCCAAACAATGTAGCAACACCTTTACCACCTTTAAAATTTGCCCATACCGGGAAGATGTGACCAACAACAGCGGCAAGGCCAAGACCGATCATAAAATTTGTGCGATCTAATTCATTATGCAAATAGTGTGGGAAAAAATTATAAAGCGCAACAGCAAGTACACCTTTAAGCATATCAGCAAGCATTACGATTGTGCCAAAATGCGAACCCAAAACCCTGAAGCTATTCGTAGCTCCCATGTTGCCGCTGCCATAATCTCTTATATCAATACCAAAATATTTTTTACTGATTATTAAAGCAGTGGGAATGGAACCGATGAGGTATGCAAGAATTATAGAGATTGCTTCTTTCATAGCATAAATGGTAGAATGACAAATATACAAACACTTTGGCAAGCAGAATTATTGTTTTGCATTTAAATTATTTTATAACCCATTAATAACCACTTGTCTTTTTGAATTTTAACGGTTTGAATAACTCCCTTTTTTGCGAAAATATTTTCAATTGTGACGACATCCCCTATTAAAAATCCACTTAATAAAATAGTAGTATTTTTTTGAGAGACGCTGAGAATATTATCGGCATTCTCTTGTATAATATTTAGGTTGATATTGCAAAGAATGATATCATAAACTCCATCACGTGGGATACTTCCTGCCTTTCTCAACTCAACTCTTTTGCAGGTATTGTTTATTACATTTTCCTGTGCGTTTTCAATGCTCCATTCATCATTATCAATAGCCACCACGAATTTTGCACCAAGCTTCTCCGCAAGAATTGCTAATATGCCCGTGCCAGTACCAAAATCTAATACTGATTTAGTTTTGAAATCAATATCTCTCATGGCCTTTGCCATAAGATAGGTTGTGGCATGATGACCTGTACCAAAACTCATTTTTGGAGTAATGATAATGTCGTGCTGTACGCCTTTTAAAGGTTTGTGAAACGATGCTCTTATTACTAAAAAATCCTCAATAATAACAGGCTCAAAGTTTTCTTCCCAGGTTTTATTCCAGTTTCGGGATTGAATGACATGTTTGGTGTATGAACAATTGTATGGTAATAATGCCTGCCTGGATAACTCTTCATCAAAATCTTCTTCATAGATGTAAGCCTGCACCTGGCTTTCAGTTTCCTCAAAAGCATAAAAATTAATGTCTGCCAGATCAGAAATGAGCAGCTCAGCTTTTTCAGGCGAAGTAACCTGGATTTGTAACAGGATGGTATTTTTCATAAAAAAAGCCTGTATAAATACAAGCTTAAAATTATAATAAAGAATGATATTAGGCTGGTTTGGAAGATTCAGGCTTTGGTAATAACGCTTTTCTGCTCAATTTAAATTTACCGGTTTTAGGGTCTACGCCAACAATTTTTACTTTAACCTTATCGCCTTCGTTTAACACACCATCCATGTTTTCAAGACGCTTCCACATTATTTCAGATATATGAAGCAAGCCTTGCTTACCTGGCAGAAACTCTACAAATGCACCAAATTCTTTTATTGATTTAACAGTAGCATCATAAACATCCCCAACTTCGGGAACCATTACAATACTCTTGATCCAGGCAACTGCCTTATCTAAGCTCTCTTTATCTACGGAGAAAATACTTACTTCACCGGTTTTGCCAACTTCTGTAATGTTAATAGTAGCACCGGTTGTTTTTTGTATTTCCTGGATGATTTTTCCACCAGGCCCAATCACTGCGCCGATAAACTCAGAATCAATGATCAACTTCTCCATCCTTGGCGCATGAGGCTTAACATCATCTCTTGCCTTGTCAATACAGGCATACATCGCCTCAAGAATTTTCAGTCTGCCTTCCTTTGCCTGGCTTAAAGCCTGGCGCATTACATCCATGTTTAGACCATCAACTTTTATATCCATCTGCACACCACAAATACCTTCTTTGGTGCCTGTAACTTTAAAATCCATATCGCCAAGATGATCTTCATCACCAAGGATATCTGTTAGAATAGCAAACTGATCACCTTTTGAAATTAATCCCATTGCCACACCGCTCACATGCTTTTTAAGAGGCACACCGGCATCCATCAACGCAAGAGAACCAGCGCAAACTGTAGCCATTGAAGATGAACCATTACTTTCTAAAATATCACTTACAATTCTTACTGTATAAGGATATTCACTTCCCGGCATCATCTTTTTTAAACAACGCATGGCAAGATTACCATGCCCTACTTCACGACGGCCAACGCCACGCATCATTTTTACTTCGCCAGTTGAGAAGGGAGGAAAATTATAATGTAATATGAATTTTGAATAGTCGCTTTTAGCAGCGCTTTCGATTAAAAGTTCATCCAGCGGAGTGCCTAATG
>JANLXV010000507.1:0-6679 GCA_031365305.1 Chitinophagaceae bacterium | reverse complement strand
CAACATGTTATAGCTATTCTTTCAGGCGACTTTGTAAAGCTGGTCGCCATTGCTTTATTGATTGCTATACCATTAGCCTGGCTGGCTGCAAATAAGTGGCTTGAAAACTATCCATACAGGATAACATTAGGATGGCAACTTTTGCGTTTGCTGCGGCCCTTGTTATTTGTATAGCCTTGTTCACCGTGAGTTTCCAGGCAATTAAAGCAGCCATAGCCAACCCGGTGAAGAGTTTGAGAAGTGAGTAATAGAAGATAGCCGAAGGCAATAAAATATTATTGCGAAGTAAAGACGCTTCGCAACGCAGGGGGGTCTGGAAAATCATTTAATTATAAAAATCCTGGTTCAAATCATGTTTAAAAATTATATAAAAACAACCATCCGCAGCCTTTGGAAAAATAAAGGCTACAGCTTTTTAAACATTTTTGGTTTAGCCATTGGCATAGCCTGTGCCGCCTTAATTTTTTTATGGGTGGAAGATGAAGTAAACTACGATAAGGAACATCTTAAGAAAGAAAGGCTTTACGTTGTGCGGAATAATCAAAATTATGATGCTGGCATCTTCACGCATTCTTCAACACCAGGCATTTTGGCGCCTGCATTAAAAGAAGAAGTTCCCGGTATTGCCAATGCAACCCGTATAACAGAAGATCTCAACTCACGGCTTTTTACAATCGGCGACAAGTCTGTTTATGCCGGTGGCAAATATGCTGAAACATCTTTGTTCGATATGTTCACCCTGCCTTTTTTAGCCGGGAATGCAGGCACGGCATTTTCTCAATTGTATTCAATCGTAATAACAGAAAAAACAGCAGATAAATTTTTTCCGCATGATGCAATAAATAAAGGTGCGCCTAAAAATTACCAGGGTATCATTGGTAAAACGGTGAGAGTAGATAATCAGCAGGATTATATAGTAACAGGTGTTTTAAAAAATCTTCCTGAAAATTCTTCTTTGCAATTTGAATGGCTGTCGCCCTTCGACATTTATTTTGAGAACAGCCCCTGGGCGCACAAATGGGAAAATTCCTGCCTTACCACTTATGTTGAATTAAATACAAAAACAAATGCAGAACAAATCAATAAAGCACTTTATGGCTATGTTCAAAAAAGAGCACCTGCTTCAATATCGCATCTTTTTCTTTTTGCCATGAACGACTGGCGCCTGTATGATGATTTCCAGAATGGAAAAAAATCCGGCAGTGGCCGCATACAATATGTGCGTTTATTTTCTCTCATTGCCTGGATCATTTTACTTATTGCCTGCATCAACTTTATGAATCTTTCTACAGCACGCAGTGAAAAGCGTGCAAGAGAAGTTGGCGTAAGAAAAGTATTGGGTGCAGGTAAAAGAGGATTAATATTTCAGTTTATTGGCGAAGCATTGTTGATGGCTGTGCTGGCTGCTGTTGCCGCCGTGTTCATCATAATAATCATATTACCCTTATTTAATACATTGGTTCAAAAAAATCTTTCAGCAGGTTTAAATTATCCTCTTCATTTATTGTCACTATTGTTGATCACATTAATCTGCGGCCTTGTTGCCGGCAGTTATCCGTCGCTTTATTTATCCTCGTTCAACCCTGTGTTTGTGTTAAAAGGCATAAAGCTAAAAACAGGCAGTGCAACCTTCATTCGCAAAGGATTGGTGGTATTGCAATTCGCCATTTCCATTGTGCTTATTATAGGCACTATAATAATCTACCAGCAAATTCAGCACATCAAAAGCAGGAAGCTGGGGTTTGATAAAGACAATTTAATAGAGATGACTGTACAGGGAGAGATGCAAAAACATTTTGCCCTTATTAAGCAAGACCTGCTAAATACAGGCTTTGTAGAGAATGTTGCTTTAGCAGATCATGAAACTATTTATGGCGGTAATAATTCGGATGATTTCACCTGGCAGGGTAAACCTGCCGGCAATAAGATTCTAATTTCAAACCGGGTAGTAAGTCCGGAATATTTTTCGACAAATGGAATAAAAATTATAGAAGGCCGGGGATTGCAGGTAAGTGATTCTATCGCCGCTACGGCTACAAATTTTAACGGGCTTCATGTAGTCATCACTCAATCGCTTGCAAAGCTTATGGGTGAGGGTAGCGCCATCGGTAAAACGCTTTTGGGTGAAAGTAACCCTGCAGATAAAGCAACCGTGGTAGGTGTAGTAAATGATTATGTATATGGCAACATGTATGGCAAACCCGATCCTGTAGTTTTTGTAGCACTGCCATCGCAATATGCAAGCGTGATGTATTTGAAAATAAAGC
Source organism: Chitinophagaceae bacterium (assembly GCA_031365305.1). Classification (GTDB taxonomy): domain Bacteria; phylum Bacteroidota; class Bacteroidia; order Chitinophagales; family Chitinophagaceae; genus Ginsengibacter. The sequence continues at coordinate 4,412 of JANLXV010000507.1, read as the reverse complement.
CCGGCAAGCCTGAGAAGACTTTAGCAGCTATTGCTGCTGTGATGAAAAAAGATAATGCTGCTTACCCTTTTAATTACAGGTTTGTAGATGACCAGTTCAATCAAATGTTTTTGAGTGAGATGCTTATAAGTAAATTATCAGGAGTGTTTGCTGCGCTGGCTATTATTATTTCGTGCCTTGGTTTATTTGGCCTTGCGGCCTACACTGCCGAACGCAGAACAAAAGAAATTGGTGTACGAAAGGTACTTGGGGCAAGCGTTTCAGGCATTGCAGCATTACTTTCAAAGGACTTTTTGCAATTGGTATTTGTTTCATGCCTTATCGCTTTCCCTATTGCATGGTGGGCAATGCACAATTGGCTACAGAACTATCAATACAGGATTGATGTAAGCTGGTGGATTTTTTTAGCAGCCGGTATTACGGCCATGTTAATTGCGCTACTTACAATTTCTTTCCAGGCCATAAAAGCAGCAGTTGCAAACCCGGTAAAGAGTTTGAGAAGTGAGTAGTCTGAACCGAAATTTTAAAGGATTAGCAGGATTGATAATGATAAATTAAATATTATAAAATCAACAATCATAAATCAACTTCATGTTTAAAAATTATTTCAAAACCGCCTTCAGAAGTTTAGTTAGGAATAAGAACTATGCCATTATCAACATCGCCGGCCTGGGTGTTGGTATTGCTGTTTGCATGATGATCTTTATCATCATACAATATCAAACAAGCTTTGATGATTTTCATGAAAAGAAAGATCGTGTTTACCGGGTGTTAACTGAATCTCATCATGCGGATGCGGGAACTATTTCTTATGCGAAGAAGGTTCCTTTCCCATTGCCCGCAGCATTGAAAACAGCTTTTCCTCAACTTGAACAAATAGCTCCTGTTTATGCAAGCCACAATGATGAGTTACAGGTACTTGATGATAACGGAACACCTGTAAAAAATTTTAAAGAGCAGAGTGGTGTGTTCTATACATCGCCTTCATTTTTTAACATGTTTAATTTTCCGCTGCTCGCAGGTTCTTATGAATCATTAAAAGATCCGAACAATGTATTGCTTACAAAAGAGATTGCAGAAAATTATTTCGGTGACTGGAAAAACGCAGTAGGTAAAACCATTGAAATAAAAGGATATTATAGCATGGGTGCAGGGTTGTTCCAGTTTCCGGCAACATCGCTAAAAGTTTCCGGCATTCTTGCAACCATACCGGCAAATACAGATTTTCAGCTAAAATTGGTAGTTGCCTACGGAACAGATTTTACAGGAGATAAAGTATATGGATTTGAACAACCACAGTGGGATCAATCAGTGCCTGATTTTGGTTGTTATATTTTGTTGCCGCCAAATATTTCTGTTGACAATTTCAATCAGCAATTGAGCGCTTATGCAAGAAAAGTACAATCTGCCGACAATAAGGATAGCTATATTATACAACCAATAAGTGCTGTGCATTACGATGCCGAAGCAGGTAATTACAGCAACAAAATAATCAGTCACGAACTGATCAATGTATTATGGCTGATTGCAGCATTCATACTGTTAATTGCCTGCGTAAACTTTATCAACCTATCCACTGCACAAGCTGTTAACCGGGCAAAGGAAGTTGGTGTAAGAAAAGTTTTGGGAAGTAGTAAATTTCAATTGCGAATCCAGTTTATCGTTGAAACATTTTTGATAGTTACCATTGCTGTAATACTTGCTGCAGTTACTATATTTCTCGCATTGCCTTACATAGATAAACTTTTAGAATTGTCGCTTTCATTCAACATACTCAGCAACCCTACAATTATTTTATTTCTTTTGGTTGTAACAATTGTTGTAACCGCACTTGCCGGTTTTTATCCTTCTATTGTTTTGTCACGTTTCAATCCTGTTACCGCTTTAAAGAGTAAGCTAACCGCAAATACAACAAAGGGCATTTCATTAAGAAGAGGATTGGTGGTGTTTCAGTTTGTCATTGCACAGGCTCTCATCATCGGAACGCTCATCATTGTACAGCAAATGAATTATTTTATGAATCGACCGCTGGGCTTCGATAAAGATGCAATCGTAAACGTTCCTTTTCGTCCGGATAGTACTGGCGGTAAATTGACAGATTATTTAAAGCAACAGTTATTGTCAAACGGTGTGCAGGCAGTAAGCTTCAGTTCCAACTCGCCGATAGAAGATGATAATAATATGTTTACCACGTTCAAATTTAATCACGCATTAAAGGATGAAGACTTCCAGGCTATTACAAAATTCGCCGACAATGACTATGTGCCAACTTATAAATTACAATTGGTAGCCGGAAAAAATTTGAAACCTTCCGGTTATACACAAGAATTTTTAGTGAATGAATCATTCGTGAAAAGTTTAGGACTTAAAAAGCCGGAAGATATATTGAACAAAGAAATAAGTATGATGAATGGTTTGATAAAATGTCCTGTTGTTGGTGTGCTGAAAGATTTTAATGACAGGTCTCTGCGCCAGGACCTGGCACCGTTGCTTATCACCACAAACAGCACAATGTACCGCCAGGCTTCCATAAAACTTTCCACTACAAACATTGCGGCTTCCATGCAAGCCATCAAAAAATTATGGCAGCAAACATTTCCTAATTCTGTTTATGAGTATCATTTTCTTGATGATAAAATTGAGAGCTTTTACAAACAGGAAAACCAGCTATCACAACTATATAAGACTTTCGCAGCCATCGCTATATTCCTTAGCTGTCTTGGGTTGTATGGTTTAGCCTCCTTCATGGCAGTGCAGCGGATAAAAGAAGTTGGCATTCGTAAAGTACTTGGTGCTACTGCAGGCAGTATCATTTATTTGTTTTCAAAAGAATTTATTATACTCATTGCAATTGCCTTTGCCATTGCTACACCCATTGCATGGTATTACATGCACCAGTGGTTGCAGGATTATAGTTATCGCATTAGTATCAGTTGGTGGCTATTTGCTGCAGGCGGACTTGCTGCAATAATTATTGCATTGGCAACAATAAGCTTCCAGGCAATAAAAGCAGCAATAGCAAACCCGGTAAAGAGTTTGAGAACGGAATGACCCTCATCCCTTGCCCTTCTCCATAAGTGGAGAAGAGAATATAAAATCAACTAAGTTATTTAATCATATAAATCCCAGTTGAGACAATGTTTAAAAATTATTTCACCATCGCAATGCGACACCTGTCGCGGCATAAATTTTTTTCTTTCATTAATATTTTATGCCTCGCCATCGGGATGACATTTTCTTTACTTATCGGTGTATATGTTTTCAACCAGTTCAGCATCAATAAATCACTTAAAAATGTCAACAACCAATACATTCTTAAAAGCAACTGGAAGATTAAAGAAATGGGTCTTGATATTACAACCTTTGGCCCGCTGGCGAAAACGTTGAAAGAAGAATATCCGGCGTTGGTTGCCAATTATTACCGTTACAATCCTGTTACCAATGTTGTTTCCGCAGGCGATAAACATCTTAAAGAAGACATTGCAATTGGCGATACCAATTTTATTTCAATGTATGGCTTTCCTGTTTTATACGGCAATAAGAGGCAACCATTTACTGATAATCATTCAGCAGTTATTACTGAAACAATGGCTGAAAAACTTTTTGGTGAAACAAACGCTGTTGGTAAAGTCATCAGCATACTTACTACAGTTAATAATCAAAAGCAGGATTATATTGTATCAGCGGTTGTAAAAGACATTCCATTCAATTCTGTTACCAATATAATCGGCAATACTTACCATGTGTTTGTACCAACAATAGGTAATCGTTATTATAGTGGTGGCGACCCCGCAGAAGGATGGAACGGCGCTTTTGAAGTAAGCATGCTTGAATTAAAGCCGGGTATAATTGCAAAAAATATCGAAGTGCCATTGAAACAAATCCTGGCAAAATATACACCGAAAACTATTCAGGATAATCTTACTGTTCAGTTGGCGCCGGTAAATGATTATTATCTTAAAGACCATAACAGCGCCGCACTGAAAATGATTATCACACTTTCATTGGCGGCTCTTTTTATTTTGTTGATGGCAGTTATCAATTTTGTAAATATTAATATCGGCACATCTGCTTACAGGCTGAAAGAAATTGGTTTGCGCAAAGTATTTGGAGGTGCAAGAAAGCAATTGATAATCCAGTTTATATCAGAAGCGATAATACTTACAACTATTGCTGCTGTTATTTCTTTGGCGCTGTATCAGGTGTTGCGCAATGTTTTTGAACAGATATTAAATACAAAATTTAAATCTGTTTTTCAGTTTAACAATACTGCCATTTTATATCTTATTGCATTGGTTTTAATCACAGGATTTATAGCAGGCGTTTATCCTGCGTTTATATTGAGTGCTTCAAAAGTTGTACAGGCAGTAAAAGGGAAAATTGACACCGCCAAAGGTGGGTTCACTTTAAAG
>JANLXV010000482.1:0-5326 GCA_031365305.1 Chitinophagaceae bacterium | reverse complement strand
TCTTTTTTTATAACCCAGGGATCTGGGCCTGAAGATAACAGAGGATTTGTAAAGGTATTTACCTGCGGTGGCGGCGGGTTGGGCGTAGTGGCAGGCTTTTTATCGCATGATTGCAAGCCAACGATAAAGATGAGGGAAAGTAAATAAATATTTTTTATAGAATTTTCTATAACCATTTAGCTAAGATTTATATTCGTAAAACAAAGATGCCGCACATATATATACGGCATCTTGTAATTATTACCAATTCGGATTCTGTACCAGGTTTGGGTTAATGTCTAACTCTGATTGTGGTATAGGCATATATTTATTTCTACCTAATTGAAAATTTTCAAATTCCGGATCACGGGCTTTTAAAATAGATAGTTTAGCCGGGTCATCAAAATAGCCCCAACGTGCAAGATCATTCCAGCGCAAAGATTCACCGGTTAATTCCATTATTCTTTCATGCTCTAATTGTTGCATGAACTGAGCCTGGCTCATTCCGGGACTAACAGTGGAAAGAGGCGCTAATCCTGCCCGTGCTCTAACCCTGTCTGCATATTGATAAGCGTCTGCAGTTCTGCTGAGGCCATTTAATGCTTCGGCGTACATTAATAAAACATCTGCATACCGAATGACCCGGAAATTGATAGGGCTGTTAAACACTTCAAATTCATCAATCCGGAAATAGTCATCGAGGTATTTATGATACCATACCCTGTTTTTTATATTGTCGTCATAATTTTTTGATGTGAAGGTTAAGCCATAAACCATGGTAAAATCAGGTCCTCTCTCATCTGTTGAATCATATAATGCAGTTACAGCCAAACGTGGATCTCTATCCCCTGCAAATGTGGATTCTTTTAAAAATTCATGTACCACCCAACGGTGCATGTTAGCATCGCTAAAGCCATGGCCAGGTGGGGCAAAAAACGGCGCACGGCTGGTGCCAACGTTAGAGGTAGGGCCATCATCGCCCCCGTTTTCAGGACGCATTTTGAATTGTATTTCAAAAACAGATTCAATATTATTTTCCGTGGTATGTTTAAAATTATCAGCAAAGTTCGCTGTCAGCCCATACATGGAAGCACCCGGTCCTTCTACCAGCCAGTTGAGTGCATCCAAGGTTTGCTGATACTCATTTTGCTGTAAGTGTGCCCGCCCCAAAAGCCCGTAAGCAGCGCCTTTGGTTGCTCTGCCTATGTCATCGCCGGAATATGAATCAGGTAAAGCGGCAATAGCATCAGTTAAATCCGTTTCAATCTGAGACCATATTTGCTCCTGGGCTACCTGCGAAGGCTTGTCTGTGGGCTGGGAAGGTTCTAATACTAAAGGTATACTGCCCCAGATGGTTACGAGATCGTAATAATATAAGGCTCTCAAAAATTTTGCTTCTCCAAGGTAGCGGGCCTTTAAAGCTTCATCCATTTCAATGTTTGGCACATTGGTTAATACCTGGTTTGCCCTGTATACACCCCTCCAGTGATGCCACCACGTATCGTAATTCACCTCAAAACTATACTGGGTAATATTTAAACCGCTAACGCTGCGCAACTCATTCCAGGGGCTTGTAGAATAGCCGTCGTCAGAGCGAACATCCATATAATAAGGCAACCACCTGGACCCCGGCGAGCCATTACGGTAAAAATTGCCGTATACCGCATTGAGCCCTTCTAATGCATCTTTGCCCGTTTTCCAAAAGGTGGATTCATCTATGCGGTTGGGGTTAACAACATCTAAATCAACTGATTTTTTACAGGACGTTGCCGACAGTGCCAGGGTGGCTGCAATGCAACATTTTATTAATATATTCATTGTTATAAATTGTAGATTAATAGGTTAAAGACCAAAGCTAATACCTGCGGAGATGATCCGTAATGCTGGATACTGCCCATTGTCAAGGCCTCTTTCAAAAATATTTACACCGGTAATATCCGGATCAAGACCTGTGTAATCGGTAATGGTTAGCAGATTTTGCCCGCTCACAAAAATGCGGCTGCCGGAAAGTTTCATCCGCTTCAATAAATCTTTACTGAAATTGTAGGCAACTTCCAGGTTGCGCAAACGCAGGTAACTGCCACTTTCCAGCCAACGATCACTTTGTGGAAGCACATTATAATCACGTCCTTTATCAGCCTCACCAATAGCTGCACGTGGCCACTCTGTACCTGGGTTCTGTGCCGTCCAAAAAGTTGCCCCTTTTCTAAAATTAGTATTTTGATCCATACGGTCAACGGTATAACGTGGGCGATTATATAGCTTATTACCTGCTACTGCATACCATTGCATGTTAACGCTAAATTGTTTGTAAGAGACATTTAATTGAAGTCCTGTCTCAAAATCAGCCCAGGGGCTACCGGCATAGTAACGGTCTTTATCCAAATCGAGAACGCCGTCATTGTCAACGTCAATATATCGTATATCACCAGGCTTAGACCATGGCTGAAGCACTTCTCCGGTCTTTCCTTTATGCGCATCTATCTCCGCCTGGCTTTGAAAGATACCATCGCTTTTAAGTACGAACCATTCTCCAATTGCCCGGCCCAGTTGTGTACGTGCATCACCTGACTGTGTATATTTGGTAGTCTGATTGCCAAAAGCTATTACTTTGTTTTTGATGGTAGTAAAGTTTAGTGTAGCATCCCAATGAAAGTCTCCGCTTAGTCGTGGCTTAAAAGAAAGTGCCAGCTCAAAGCCTTTGTTTTGCAATGAGGCTGCATTTACTGCAGGGTTTCCCCCGGCATTGCCGGTTGTAAGACTAATAGGAAGGTCAACCAATACGTCTTCAGTTTTGGCTATAAAGTAGTCGGCAGTAACTGTAAACAGGCTGTTGAACAAAGCAGCTTCCAAACCAAAATTCGTGGTTTTTTTACGTTCCCAGTGAAGGTCACTGTTTGCCAGGCGTGTTACCGTTTGGCCAACCTGCTCTACTTCATTTGGGCCGAATACCGCACGTGGAAAAGGATTGATCTGCGCATAATACAACCACGGCTGTAAGAATTCGGAGTTGCCCAGGCTACCGTAAGATGCACGCAATTTTAAATCGTTCACAGCTTTTACCTTCCAGAACTCCTCCTTCGAAATTCGCCAGGCCACTGATGCCGAAGGAAAGTTTCCCCAGCGATTACTCTTGCTAAACAATGAGCTTCCATCGCGGCGGAAGGTTATACTTGTGAGATATTTATCGTTGTAGGTATAGTTTACCCTTCCCAATATGCCTATATTATTCCAAAGCTGCGTGTATGGGTCTTCGCTTGTAGGGTTACCTGCAATAGTTGTGAAACGAAGCAGGGGATATTCAAAAGTCTGATTACTGAATCCACCAACTGCACTTACCCTGTGCTCTCCAAAGCTCTTATCGTAGTTCAACGTATGTTCATATAATTTCGAGTCAAACTTTCCTTCGCTTCTAAAAGTTGACAATAAATTATTATTAGGAGAAGGGGTTCCCTGGCGAACAGTGCCCGGGCGGCGGGTACCAGCGCCTTTGTCGGTAGTTTTTTCAAGACCAAAGTTGAAGCGATAGGTTAACCCTTCAATGATCCTGAAATCAAGAAAGGCATTGCCCCGGATCTTGAAATTCTTTTGCTCAAACTGATCTAACCTTTGCAAAGCCGGCACGTTCGCTGTAAGTGTACTTAAATAGGCATTGTTCAATCCGATACCCCAGCCTTCCGGATTCTCTGCACTTTTGTACCGCTCACCCTGCAATGCTACCACAGGAGGCATAGTGATCATATCTACAAAAGGATTTACGCCAACACCTGCAGAGGCAATCGGATCTTCTTTTGTGCCACTTAACAACAGGTTCTGACCAATTGTAAAGCGGCCGAGCTTAACATCTGTGTTTATCCGGAAAGCATTGCGTGAAAAGGAATTGTCTATTACAGGGCCTTTGTTTTTAAAGTGGTTTCCGCTTATATAAAAATTCACTTTTTTCTTTATGGCGCCGGATAAAGCAAGGTTGTATTCGCCGATAGCACCCTGGCGCAGGAACTCATCCTGCCAGTCAGTATTAATTGCAGGATCAAAATCGGTAGTAAGAGAAGTTGGCACTTCCGATCCGCCGGCCTCATAAAGACGTGTTGCCAGGGCACGGTATTCGTTTACATCCATCATATCATAACGGTTTTGTACCGATTGAACGCCGGCTTTAATGCTCCCACTTACCTTTAACGGGCCCTGCCTTCCTTTTTTTGTTGTAATAATGATCACGCCATTTGCGGCACGTGAACCATAGATGGCAGCAGCAGAGGCGTCTTTTAAGATCTGTATGGACTCTATATCCTGCGGGTTAAAATCAGGAGTAGCATCGCTGTACATACCATCAATAATATATAAAGGATTATTGCCGGCAAATGTACCTGCGCCGCGGATGTCTATTTTAGCGCCACCACCCGGGGCGCCGGTATTTCGTACGGTTACTCCGGGCGTTAAACCCTGTATGCTTTCCGCCACTGTGTTAGCAACATTGCGGTTAGCCACATTCGGATTAATAATGCCTACAGCACCCGTCAGATCTTTCTTCCGCACGGTTTGATAACCAATTACAACCACTTCACTTAATGAAGCATCTGCGGTTTGCAATACTTCATTAATATCGGAGCCGGTAACTGCTATTTCACGGTTTTGAAAGCCAACAGAACTTACCACCAAAGTACTGCCGGATTCAGCTTCAATACTAAACTGCCCATTAGCATCGGTGGTTACAGATCTGTTAGTGCCTTTTACTGTAACAGTAGCCCCTGTAAGCGCTTCACCGGAGGGAGAGCGTAAAGTTCCCCTTACAGCCTGTTGCGCAAATACATTTATGCTTAACAGCATTGCTGCAAGAGTGGCAAAGGCAAAATAATGTAATCGTTTTTTCATTTTCATTGGTTTTGTGTTTTGAATGAATTGATTTTTGTTTCGATTTTTAAGTTTTGTTATCATCGAATAAGATTAATCGCCGCGGTTTCTTAAATGAAAGTATAATGCACAGCACACGGGCATTATCATGAAGTGTTCTTTGGGAGACGACAGCGTTCATATCTCTGTGATCTTTTGCATAAATTTACCGCAACTTCCTTTAAAAAGATTTTAATACCAGGTGATTTTCTGAGAAAAAACCGTTGTTGATTTGCGCCTTCGCTTAACCGGAAAGTATTTTCTTTTGTAAGCTTTATCACTAACATATATATTTAAAAATTTGAACCGTTTTTGAGGTCGAATCATTGGGCGCATCGCACACTTTTGCTGTTGGTCAGGCGACCAACAGCGGCGGCTCATCACAATTTGATTGCGACATTTTGAAAATACATCCGAACTATTGGTATCTCCAAAAAATATAAATTTGAATTACGTG
>JANLXV010000466.1:0-2316 GCA_031365305.1 Chitinophagaceae bacterium | reverse complement strand
TATGGTGCCATTGGAGACTGGATGTATCGTGTAATGTGCGGCCTGGATACTGATGATAAAAATCCCGGCTATAAAAAAATAATCATTAAGCCCCATCCAGGCAACCAATTGACGTTTGCTAAGGCCAGTCTTGATACATATTATGGCCCGGTTAAAGTGCAATGGAACAGAGATACTGTTCAGTTTAAGATGATGATAGAAATACCTGCTAACACTACCGCCGTATTAAGTTTACCTTATAAGGCAAATGCACTTGTAACACAAAACGGCAAACCATTTATTACAAGCAACATCACATCAGTTGCACGGGATGGATATTACGATATAAAAATTGGCTCAGGCATCTACAACTTTACGGTTAAATAGAAAGGGATTACCACATTGCATATAGTAACTATAGCAGTAAGAATCCCCGGGTTATTTATTGGCAGAACAGCAATTTGAAAATTAAAGGTTGTTATGATTAATGAGTGCATGTATAAATACTTATAGATTTCTGCCCATTTTCTCTCAAATTTCTTATTAATTCGAATTTATTTTTTTGCGCTGTAAAATCTTTTTACACACTCAAAATCCGATCTTGATAACGATTTTCGAGTATTTCTACGCAGGAAAACTTAATTTATAATAAGTTTTAAAAAAATATTTTAAAAAAACACAATAAAGTTTTACGATATGTGTTTATACCCTCAAACCGGTAAAATTACGGTGTAACCAGAACAAGAAAAAATACGCCGCACGTTGCGGTAAACCTCAAAAACACTGAAAATGACAAAAAAATTTACACGCTTAGTAAAATGTCTGGCTCTGATTATTTCTTTCAATACGCTTCTAACGTACTCTGCACAAGCAACAAAGTATCCAAAGCTGAAATTTATTAACCCGGTTTTGGTATCTGGCTTTGGTGGCCAAAAAGATGCTACCTATAAATTTACCAATGTAAGGCCCGGTATAAATGCCTTTATCACCATTGAAAGTATAGTTAACGGCGCTTACCTTGTAAATATTGATGAGCCAGTATTTGGTTACCCTGATGCATGGCAGCCTGTTGTAGGTGGCCCGGCCACTCCCGGTTCTTCATACATTAAATGGGTGGTGGAATTTAAGACCACTTCAGGTATGCCTTATATTTTTGATGATTTAGATGCGTCATCTATTGATGTGGATGGTGATAATTCAAGAGTAAGAGAATTTGTAAAGCTGAATGGCCAAACCAGCTACACAGTGCCTGCCAATGTAGCAAGTGCTTTACAAATAGTTGTGGAGCCGGCTACAGATAATGCTAATAGCGATGACCTTAGCCCCACAAATATCTATGCTTTAGGCCCGGTAAGTAACCGTGCAAATATTGATACAACATCAGATGATGTGCAGATTGATTATCATTTTGACAACTTATCAAAAATTAAATTGTATACCGGTTCACAAGTTGAAGATAATGGTACAACAGGCGGAGCATTTGAAAGATTTCATTGTATTTATTTTATGAAAATAGCTGCTTTTGGATTGTTGCCTGTAACCTACCATTCTTTTGATGCTATTAAAAAGAACAGTGATGTGCATTTAAAATGGACAGTTGAAGGAACAACTGATGATGCTTTTGAAATAGAAAGAAGCTTCGATCTTAAAACATTTAACACCATCGGTATGGTTATGGATACTGAAAGCGGCATTTCAAAGGTTTATTCTTTTAAAGATGCAGACCAGGCCCTACTTGCTAATAAGGTTGTATACTACCGTTTAAAATCTATTGATAAAGACAGCATAATTTCCTACAGCATTATTAAAAAAGTATTATTAGCCTCAGATAAAGTTTTAGTACAGGTTTATCCAAATCCATTTATAGCTAAGATGAATATGGATTTTAATAGTGACGCAATTGGCAGCGGCGAAATCGTTTTGTTCAACGCAGCGGGCAATGTAGTTAAGCGCATGCAAAGCAAAATTATAAATGGCTTCAATAAAATAAGTATTGATGGCTTGAACACTATTGCACCAGGTAATTATTTTATAAACCTTACTATAAACGGCAAACTAGCTGTAAGCCAGAAATTAATTAAATAAAGTTTTTTGGGGGATGGTTATCACAAGCCTGTAAGTATAATGCTTACGGGCTTTTGTGTTTATAATCATATATCGAAATGGGGTTTCAACACCAAAAAAATTATTATAACAATCGCCGGATTTCTCTCATCTGTCACTCAGGATTATTTTTTCTTTGAAATTAAATTGTGCTTCCAAAGTCAATATTTAATTTTTGTATTATTTATTCTTTTTATCTTTTATATCATCTTTAAAAAATTTGTTATCCGGCAC
>JANLXV010000465.1:0-3242 GCA_031365305.1 Chitinophagaceae bacterium | reverse complement strand
GCTGCAAGGCAGGTTTGGAATGGCATGATAAATCGTAAGCCAGCTTTAATAGCACAGTGTTTAAATAGCGATGATGTTATACAGGCTGTAAAATTTGCCCGGCAAAATAAGCTGTTGCTTTCGGTAAAAGGAGGCGGCCATAATGTTGCTGGAAATGCCGTGTGTGAAGGCGGTTTAATGATTGACTTATCGTTAATGAAAGCCATACAGGTAGATCGGGAAGCCCTTACCGCCACGGCAGAACCTGGCGTATTGTGGAAAGAGTTTGATGCGGCTACCCAGGCTCATGCCCTGGCTACTACCGGTGGAACTGTGTCTGATACAGGTATAGCAGGTCTTACACTTGGCGGTGGTTTAGGTTATCTTATGGGGACATATGGTACTACATCCGATAACCTCATTGCTGCCGAGGTAGTAACAGCGGAGGGTGAATTGCTTCATGCTGATGAAAATAATCATGCAGATCTCTTTTGGGCCATGCGTGGTGGTGGCGGAAACTTTGGTGTCGTTACAAAATTTACATACCGTCTCCATCCTTTTGGCCCTACGGTATTCGGCGGTATGATCTTATACCCCATGGAGCAGGCAAAAGCTGTGATGCAGCATTATAGGGATTATGTGATGAAAGCTCCGGATGAACTCATGTCTTACGCAGGCTTTATAGTAACTCCGGACGGCTTTCCGGTTACAGCAATATTACCCGTATGGATCGGGGCCAATGACCAGGCAGAGAAACATCTTGCGCCTTTGCGTTCGTTTGGCACACCCATCGCTGACCTTGTTACTGAAATGCCTTACACGGCAATTCAATCTATCATAGATGCTGCTGCGCCCGCAGGCATCAGGCGCTATTGGAAGTCCGGTCATTTTACACAGCTCACTGATGAACTGCTTGATAAATGCCTGCACTATGTGTCAACCCGTCCATCGCCTTATACACCTGTGTTATTTTTCCATGTACGTGGAGCAGCTAACAGGATTGCCCCGGCTGCAACAGCGTTTGTTTACCGCAAAGATCATTGGGACTTTAACCTCATCAGCCAATGGTTAACACCCGCTGAGGATGAAATAAACCTGCAATGGACAAGGGACTTTTGGAAAGATGTAGAGTCCTTTACGGATGGGGTATATGTAAACCACCTCGATTCAGATGATAGCTTAAGAATTGCCAATGCTTATGGAGAGAATTTTCAGAAGCTTAAGCAAATAAAACAGAAGTATGACCCGGATAATTTTTTCAGGATGAACAATAACATACTGCCGGGTTAAACCCAATGCGGGTTTAGGGTGGCCTCGCTGATTCATGCCGTGATTGCAGGTATTAAATGATGGCCTTGGTCAATAATATGCACCTGGCACTCTTTTTTGAAAGCCTTTTTAACCATATAGTTGCAATAAAAACATAGTCTACTCTATGTGTATATTTCTATGTGACTATATTCCTATGTGGTTCAATTTAAAAATTGAGATACTTCCAACTTTTCGTAAAACGAACTTTCACAACGAGGCGATCTTCAAAGTGAAACTGATGACAATTTATCTTGAAGCAATATTGATAAGTGTGAGCTATCAATTAATTACTATTGTAGCTTTATTCAACATCTTTTTTAATATGAAAAAAATACTCTTACCAATATTTATTCTGCTCTCTGTCTGCATTACAAAAGCACAGCGTTTTGAGGCCAATTGGGAATCGCTGAACAAACGCGGCATACCTGCCTGGTTTAACCAGGATAAGTTTGGCATATTTATACATTGGGGTGTATATGCCGTGCCTGCTTATGCCCCTGTAATTGAAAACAGCGGCGATAGCTATGCCGAATGGTATTGGTACAGGATAAATGAAGGCAACAAAAATTTTAAAGCCTTTCATGATAAAAATTATGGCCCTGATTTTTTATATCCTCAGTTTGAAAAACAATTTAAAGCAGAGTTGTTTGATCCAAAGCAATGGGCTGACATTTTTAAAAAGTCCGGCGCAAAATATATTGTGCTAACATCCAAACATCATGAAGGCTATTGTTTATGGAACAGTGCCGAGGCTGACCGTGACTGGCAACGCCCATGGAATGCGGTAACGGGTAGTCCCAAACGTGATCTATTGGGCGACCTTACCAATGCTGTACGGGAGAAAGGTTTAAAAATGGGTTATTATTATTCATTATATGAATGGTTTAACCCCTTGTGGCAACTGGATAAAAAGCGTTTTGTAACAGAACACCTGTTTCCGCAGTTTAAAGATCTCGTAACAAAATATAAACCCTCCATTATATTTTCTGATGGCGAATGGGACTTATCAGATACGGCATGGAAAAGCCCTGAGCTTTTAGCCTGGTTGTTCAATGAATCTCCTGTTGCCAAAGAAGTGGTGGTTGATGATCGCTGGGGCGGCAACACACGTGAAAAAAATAATGGCGCCACTTACACAACGTCAGAATATGGCAGTGGCATGAATGCAGATGTGGTTTGGGAAGAGAACCGTGGCATCGGACATTCTTATGGCTATAACCGCAACGAACAATTGAGCGATTATAAAAGCAGTCACGACCTTATCCTGATGTTGGTTGATGTGGTATCAAGAGGTGGTAACCTGTTACTTGATATTGGCCCTACGGCTGATGGCCGTATCCCTGTAATTATGCAGCAAAGGCTTATTGATATTGGTAGTTGGCTTGATAAGAATGGGGAAGCGATTTATGGTACAACACCATGGAAACAATCTTACCAATGGAGCAAAGGCGAGCAGCCAAAGAAAAGTGATAAGGCCTTTATGGCTGGCTATGATGTTGCGCAACTGATAAAGCCAAAACCCGGGCAGGCCAACATAGAATACTTCTTTACAAAAAAAAATAAAGACTTGTATTGTATGGTGCCTGCTTATGCACCACAGATCCGCATACGTGATCTTAAGCCTTCATCAAATGTAAAAGCAGTTTTATTAGGCAGTAATAAAAATCTAAATGCAAAGATGGTGGGTAATGACTGTGTTATTGATCTCTCTGCTTTAAAACCAGGGGATGTTTCTGCGGAGATGTTCGTGGTAAAATTAGAAGGCATATTATAGCAGCTTTAAAAGCGAAATCGTTTTGAATATGGTATTTTCTCTGGTGTTACAGATTACCTTCTAATAATATATTGCCCGCTTATTTTTGTATAGTTAGGCTAAACTTCTTTCTATTTTTTTTAATTGGCTTAGGTAAATCCTACGCAGGTAGATTGAATAGAGTAAACGCCGGTACGTA
>JANLXV010000462.1:0-3064 GCA_031365305.1 Chitinophagaceae bacterium | reverse complement strand
GTAACACCGCTCGCCTATCACTTTGAAAAACCAATGATCGTAACAAATGTTGGCGGCTTGCCCTTAATGGTGCCGCACGGTAAAGTTGGTCTTGTCACTGAGCCTGACCCGGAGCCTCTTGCAGAAGCTATTCTTGAATATTATAGAATAGGTGAATCGTGTTTTCTTCCTTTTATTAAAGAAGAAAAACAAAAGTATAGCTGGAAAAATATGGCAGATGCTATTGTTAATATTTGATGTACAGGTTTCATATTTCTATCTTAATACACACCACCACAATCGTACATTTGTTACATGATATACAGGAGTAAAGCGCCTTTACGGATTGGCCTTGCTGGTGGCGGTACTGATGTAAGCCCCTACAGCGACCAATTTGGAGGCGCCATCTTAAATGCAACAGTTTCACTTTTTGCTTATGCTAATATTGAACCATTGCATGAAAAACAAATTATTGTTGAAGCGCTTGACAGAAATGAAATAGAAGAATATGCTTATGCAGATAAGCTTCCCTTTACGGGAAAGCTTGATCTGTTAAAAGGTGTTTATAACAGGATAAAAAAAGATTACGACCTTCCTGATACGGGCTTTCGGCTTTCTACCTATGTTGATGCACCGGCAGGCTCAGGCCTTGGTACATCCTCTACCCTGGTAGTTGCTATAATAGGCGCTTTTGTAGAAATGTTGAAATTGCCATTGGGAGATTATGACATTGCACATTATGCTTACCAGGTAGAGCGTGAGGATCTTAAATTATCAGGAGGAAAGCAGGACCAGTATGCTGCAATGTTTGGTGGTGTAAATTTCATGGAGTTCTATGAAGATGATAAAGTAATAGTTAACCCATTAAGAATACGAAGCCAGTATCTGCATGAGCTTGAAAACAATCTTGTATTATATTTTACAGCAACCAGCAGGGAAAGTGCCACAATTATTGATGAGCAGGTAAAAAACGTCAATGAAAAAAATGTAAAAAGTCTTGACGCCATGCATCAACTGAAAGAACAGGCAAGAATGATGAAGGAAGCATTACTTAAAGGAAAGCTTGACCAGTTTGGAGAGATACTGGACTTTGGCTTTCAGCAAAAAAGACAAATGGCAGCAAATATTTCCAACAGCGTTATTGAAGAGATCTATACATCTGCGAAAGATGCGGGGGCAACAGGTGGCAAAATAAGTGGCGCAGGTGGTGGTGGCTTTATGATTTTCTATTGCCCAAAAAATTCAAGGCATAAAGTTATAAATACTTTAAACCGGTTTGGTGGTGAGGTAAAAAATTACACTTTTACAAAACATGGCTTAACCACGTGGAGCATATAATTCAATCTAAATATGGAAAAAATTAAAGGCATCATTGCAGATTCTATAAGAGTTAAAAACCTTGTATTGGCAGATGATCAGCTACTGCAAATTGTGAAGGATTGTGCCTACATGATTGTGTTAGCTTTTCAGCGTGGCAATAAGGTTTGGTTCTGTGGTAATGGCGGCAGCGCTGCAGATGCACAACATCTTGCAGCAGAATTCAGCGGAAGATTTTATAAAGATCGTCATGCTTTACCTGCTGAAGCTTTGCATTGCAACACTTCTTACCTAACAGCAGTAGCCAACGATTATGGCTTTGATGTAGTGTATTCAAGGCTGATAGAAGGCATAGGAAATAGCGGCGATATATTAGTAGGCCTAAGTACATCAGGCAACAGTGCCAACATTCTCAATGCATTTGAGGCAGCAAGAAAGAAAAGTATTACTACTATTGCATGTACAGGCGTTAGCGGTGGAAAGCTCCGGAAGAATACCGACTTCCTGATCAATATACCTTCCACGGACACACCAAGAATACAGGAATGCCACATCATGCTGGGGCATATCATTTGCCATTTGGTTGAAGAACAATTTTTTGCCAAATAAATAATTGCAGGTATAAGCAATGATTACTCAAGCCATAATACTTGCCGGCGGATTAGGCACAAGGTTAAGAAGCGTTGTACCTGATCAGCCAAAATGCCTTGCAGTTATAAATGGTAAGCCTTTCCTGTATTTTATCATCCAATATTTAAAAAGTAATGGCATTACAAAATTCATTTTTTCTCTTGGCTATAGAAGTGAAGATGTCAAGGCTTTTTTGGAGATAAACTTATTAGGAAATGAATACAGTTTGGCGATTGAAAATGAACCCTTAGGTACTGGCGGAGCAATTCAACTTGCATTAAAAATTAGTGAAGACACTAATACAATTATTGTTAACGGAGATACTTATTTTAATGTAGACTTAAAAGGATTGTCTTCTTTTCATTTTGAAACAAAGGCTGAATGTTCTGTTAGTTTAAAGCCAACAATAAACTTTAGCAGGTATGGCGTTGTTGAAATTGATAGTGATAAAACCATCACTTCTTTTAAAGAAAAACAATTTGTTGAAAGCGGGTTGATCAACGGCGGCGTGTACGCCTTAGATAAGGAAAAATTTATAGCGCATAATTTTCCCGACAAATTCTCTTTTGAGAAAGACTACTTAGAGGCATTTGTTAGCAGTAAAAAAATAACAGGATTTATACAGGATAAATATTTTATTGATATTGGTATACCTGAAGATTATGCAAAGGCCCAAACAGAATTGATAACGCACATTTAAGTATAGATAAATGCCAGAACTACAGAAGGACGATATATTACAATCAGTTGATAAATCATGGACGTTATTTCTTGATAGAGACGGTGTTATTAATGATGAGAAACACTTGGCTTATATAAATACCTGGGATGAATTTTCCTTTTATCCCGGCGTACTGGAAGCCATTAAAATCTTTGCTCAAAAATTTGGAAGAACAATTATTATTACCAACCAGCGTGGCATTGCCAGGGGCTTAACCTTACCGGAAAATCTTACAATTATTCATGACAATTTGCAAAGTGAAGTTGTAAAAGCCGGTGGCAGAATAGACAAAATTTATTTTTGTGGAGATAATGATGATAACAGTAGCCATCGTAAACCTAATACTGGCATGGGTTTACAGGCACAGACTGATTTTCCTGAAATCAATTTCACCAAAACAATCATGGTAGGCAATAC
>JANLXV010000589.1:0-2771 GCA_031365305.1 Chitinophagaceae bacterium | reverse complement strand
TTGAAATCCCGGGAAGCCACTTCTTTCCACATTTTAAGACCATCCATAAAACTATTGATGTGATCATTTCTTCCTTCTGTATATATCAAAAATGTATGAAGAATAGTTTCAAAATCATTCAGCAACTGAACATTATGTTCAGTGTGATTGGTATGCCAGGCTTTACTTACTGCCGCTGCTACTGTTGCATCTGAAAAAGGCGCCTTAAATGCAGACGGTACGCCCCACGTTGCTGTATGTAAATGATGATTGTTCTCTTTTAATAAATATAATGCCGCCCGGCTATCATATCCCCCTGAAAGTGTAAGTAAACTTTTTTCATTATTTAAAAAATAATCTGGCTTAATGTTTTCAAATAAATCAGAAAGTTGTGAGCGGTAGGAAGCTTTGCCAGATACCCCGTAATCAAAAACAAACGCGGATGAGCTGATATTTAACTTCCAATCTTTTGCATTTAAAATTAATGTGGAACCAGCCGCCAGTGCGTTTATACGTTCATCCCATGACAGGCCCGGGCCTATGGCTCCATTAGCCAGCATCCAGCTCCATGCTTTTTCATTCGCTGAAAAATTTCCCAGCATTGCCACTATCATTCTTTGTGAACCTGATAGTATCATTTTTGATTGATCAAAATAATACCAGAGTACTCTTGTGCCTGCAGCATCTGCTTTTGCTTCTATACTTTCCTCACCATGTTTTACAGATAAATAATTACCCGCTGTATTTTCTTTACCCGGAAATGAAATACTATAATCAAGGTTTGCCGTAACAATAGTGTTTGGTGAACTATTTATAATAAACAGTGATTTATTTTCTTTGGAAAAAGAAGTAACAGCAGTATGCGGAAGTTGAAACAATTTACTGAATTTATTTTTTAAATGCGCTTCGTTATGATGGAGATCTGATTTGTTATAGATCACGTATAAAAATTTACTCATAGTATGGATTTACGATAGCCAGATCTAAACAAGTTTTTTAAGATTAAATGTTGCGTCTCTTAAATTAAAAGTTGAACCCCGTTCTATTAAGAATTTGCTTCCTCTTTAATGCCATAAATACTCAATAGCTTGCCCAAGTAATTTTTTTTATTTCCTATAAGCATTGCCCTTTCATAACTTTTTTTCGAAAGATCATTTAACACAGTATGATTTATTTTTTGCAATTCATTTTTTACTGAATGGTCATCACCCAGGTTGATATATACAGCCGCATCGCCTCCCATTTCTTTAAATACAGGCGTATCGGGCAAAAACACCGGCAAGCCGGAAGCCATCGCTTCAACTACAGCAAGACTGAACCCTTCGTATAATGAAGACATGATAAAAACATCATACTCCGTTAACAAGGTCTTTAAATCGGCAGTGCCTTTAAACTGTACATTCTTCAGATTCAATTGGTCTTTCAACAGTTCTAGTTCTTTTTTCAAAGGGCCTCTACCATAGATATCAAGCGTTGCGCCATCCGTAATATGCTGAAATGCACGTAGCAAATAAGCTTGGTTTTTTTGAAAATGTAACCGGCCAACCGTGATAAACCGAAGTTGACTATTTGGGTGATATATTTTTGCACCCTTAAAAAAAACATCATCTGCCATATTGAAAAGAATGTGGTGTTTACCCTTTATTCCAATGATCCTGTTATACTCTTCTTCAACAGCTTTTGATACTGAAATTAATATATGCCTTTTTTTATAAGTTATTTTTTCAGTAACAACAAGCCACTTCTTTTTAAAAGTATTGTAGCCCTGTAAAGATTGGTTAGTAAAAAAAAATGGGATTGCCTTAGGTGTTGCCAGCCGTGCAATAACATTGCTCCAATATAATTGGCTGTGAACGATATCAGGCTTATAAGAAGCAATAGCTCTTTTTAACTTTATAACGTTTGCCGGTAACGACGATACTTTATTACTGCCCAAACCAGAAATGGAAATATTTCTATACTGGTCTAATTCTTCTTTAAACTCGTTTGTATTTTTAAGCAGGATGATATGATGTTGAAATTGAGGCAGGTTTTTTACCACATTTACCAATAACGTTTCAGCACCTCCCCTGGCTAAAGAATCAATCACATGCATTATTTTCATACCACTTATTACTGCTGTTCTTAAAAATATTAATGACACTCCTGCCAAATTCAGCTTTCCAGAATTTGCTTTAAACGCTGTGTGGCCTTACCATCTGTGATATATAAATACCTGTTAACAAAGGTTTGGTAGGCTTCTACATGCGTTGTATTTAATGGTGCCAGAATTTCATCCAAGGTAAATTCTTTAAAATCAAGTTTTGTTATAACACCAAGCTCAATCAATTCTGTTTGCAAAGCTATATCAATACCTACGTCAAAAACAAAGCAATGCTTTTTCTGAAAAATTATTGGAATAAGTAATGTGGAATAAAAACTGAAGCATCTTTTGGCATCATAAATTAACCCGGCAATATCAGTTTCTCTTATCAGTTCCATATTCCCGTCACAATAATTGTTTTCGCTATTATAACCGCCGGGATGCAGCTTTACTTTCAGCTTACAATTTTCACTACCTGCAAAGCCTGATAGTTTTTTATAGAACTCAATTTTACTTTCAACACCTAATTTTTTAAAGGCAATATTATTATCGGTATTGGGAAAATCAATGAGCAACCAATAAGGGTCTGCAACACCGCTTTTGGTTTCAGCATTTTTAAAATCAATCAGAAATTTATCAAAGTAAGGATGCCCGATGTAAGTAAATTTTTCATCGCTCTGCAGGTGATCATTTTGCTTGTTAATTCTTG
>JANLXV010000443.1:0-5346 GCA_031365305.1 Chitinophagaceae bacterium | reverse complement strand
ATGCCGGCAATCCCAACCTGATGGATGGTGGTTATGTAACGGCGCCTAACATTGGGATTTTTGGTACAGATGAACAATGGATCATTGAAAATAAAGGCGTAGCGCCGGATGTAGAAATAGAAAATTATCCGAAAGATATTATTGCAGGTAAAGATGCACAATTAGAAAAAGCAATAGAGATGATATTAAAAGATTTAAAACCTTTTAAAGAAGTACAGCAACCTGCTGACCCGGTAAGAGTTGCCGATTATTAAACCATTTGTAAGTGGATTGAAAGACAGCATGTCGTTAAAAGTATCATTAAAGTATTTACGTGTAATAAGCGCACTTTAAGTGAAATAACTTACTTACCTTTTGCTGCTTCATTTTTATCATTTAAAATTTAAGTTATGCCAATTGTAAAAGTAATAGAGGTAATTGCCTCTTCGCCAACCAGCTTTGACGATGCAGTTAAAAATTGCATCGAGGAAGTTTCAAAAACCATTCACAATATTGATTCAGTATATGTGAAAGATTTTAAAGTGCATGTGCAGGACGGGAAAGCCGCATCCTATGGCGTAATATGCAAGGTGTCTTTTCGTGTAAACCCGGCTGATAAAGTGTAATGCTTTCAATTCATCAACAATAAAAATTTATACAATGCTTGACAAATTATTAGATCTTATTCGTGGCAATGCAGGTGATGCTGTCATCAACAACCCTGCTATACCGAATGAGAAAAATGAAGAAGCGGTGCAATCTGCCGGCTCCTCCATTATGGCTACTTTGCAAAATGCCTTAGCCGGTGGCAAAATAAAAGATGTGCTTGGGTATTTTACCGGTAAGCAAGATCAATCGTCTGATCTTGTTAAAGAGGCCACCACCAATTATGCACAAGACCTGCAAACCAAGATGGGGCTTGGTGCAGCGGAAGCGGGCGACATAGCCAATAAGGTTGTGCCGGGAACTATGACCCAATTGGCCAATAAAACTGCTGATCCTGCTGACAATGGTTTCAATGTACAGGATATATTTAATAAGCTAAGCGGTGGAAAAACAAGCGGTTTAAATGTTCAGGAGATGATCAACAAATATACCGGCGGTAAGTTTGATAAAGACAATGATGGCGACGTTGATCTGCAGGATCTGAAGGGCATGTTTGCCGGCGGCGGTGGCGGGCTGATGGATAAAGTAAAAAGTTTTTTTTAGAAAATAATTTTGCTATTGAAAAATCAAACCAGTTGTAAGACTGGTTTTTTTATTGGATTGAAGATGAGTAGCAGGTCGGAAAAGTTTATATTTAACCCGTTGGCAGATTTATTTTTTTGCTCCATCGGAGCAAAATATTTGTAGCACTTAATTGCCAAACGGAGCAACCGTGGCTTAGGCACGGCACATTTACATTCATGTTGTGCACCTACGGCACACCGGCCGTTTCAATGAAATATTATTCATTTCTGAAATAAAGATTAAGAAACTCATGGCCTGTAATAATATTCAATTTTGGGAAAGGAAGATTTTTAACAATATTAAAGTGTGCATCATTTGTTACAAGATGATCTGCACCACCTGCCACTGCAGCGTCAAAAAATTTATTATCATCGTGATCACCGGTGATGAGGTTCCATTCGTAGTAAACAAAAACAAGATCAACATTTGGGGCTTCGTTAATTAGTGAAACAACATTTTGGGCAACTTGCCGGGAAGTTTTTTCAGAAAGTTTTTCGAGATATTCAAATAGTATAGTAGTTGTCACTATTAATTCAAACTTCTCATTTAAAAAATTATTCCAGATGGGCCGAAATCTGCTGGACTTTGCAAGAGATTGTAGGAGAATATTGGTATCTAAAACAATTTTCATTTGTTATGAGGTGTTCTCATGTGTTCTTTGCCCCATTGTTCATAGGTGTCTTCTGTCCAACCTTTTTCATCCTTTAATTTTTCCATTTCGATATCAATATTTTCGGATAGACTGTTAACAATAAATTTTTTAATAGCATCAAAATCCTGTGGAGGCATAGGATTTCTAAAAAGACGCAACATTTCTAATTGCTGGGGATTTAGTTTAGCAATATCTGCTGATAACTCTTGTTGCATAATGACGTTTTAAAATTATAAACAAATTTAGCGAATAAGCCTAATATTCATTTCCCAAACTCCATCATATTTTCAGGCTTTGCCAATGTCTTAAAGCCAAACTGCTCATACAATCCATGTGCATCTTTTGTACCTAAAGCCCATTTTTTTACAGCTTTCAAATCCGGGTGATTAAGAATTTCCTGCATTAAAAATTTGCCTAAGCCTGCACCACGATACTCTTCAAGAATAAACACATCCATAAGCCACGCATATACAACCTGGTCGCTGATTACTCTTGCAAAACCAACCTGTTTATCATCCTGGGTAAATAAACCAAAACAAAAAGAATGTTCTATTGATTTTTTTATATCGTTGCTGCTCCTACCTTTTGCCCAATACGACCGTCCGGATAGATAGTCAATGATCATCTCTACATCTAAATCATTTTTATTTGTGCTGATATGATATGCGCTGGTCAACATACAATGTGGTATTTAAAATATTGGCTTTAGATTTATTGCAATTGGTTCAATGCTTTCATTCATGGTTTCAACAAATTCGGTGATTAGCTTTGTTAATCCCTGTAGCGTTTCTTCGTGAATAATTTTCCATCGCTGTCTAATTTCGATAAAGGATATTAGCATTTGCAGGTTTAAAACATTTTTTGCTTCAATGATCTTCAGCATTTCCAATAAGGCTGAAACATGCTTACTTAAGATTTGCCTGTTATATACGCATAGACCTTATACTGTACACACAGTTATTTTTCTTCTAATTATTTGATGACATACCTGTTTGTTGCAAACCTATCAGCTTCAAATTCATAAAAATTTTTATAATAATGCTGCCCATTGTAAACGCCATTAATATAATAAGGCAAAAAGAAATACGGTATTTCACAATACACATATTTTGAAAATATGGATTTTAATGATTGAGACTTTATCTTTTTTTCACATGGTTTAAGCCATGTGTTAAAAATTAAATATTCACCATATTGAAACTGGTGCACAAGCTCATGAGCAATTATTCTATACTTATGATATGAGACATCATTTTTTTGATAAATTGATACCCTTCCAAATGTTACACCCGATGCTTTAGGCGTATTAGGGATAGTTAGTGAATGCGTAGTGGAAAACAGCAACTGGCCTGTATTTAAAGAAGTACTTAAGTCAATTTTACCATAAGAAAAACCCATAAAAATTGCATAAACCGATTCAGGCAACAATCTTGCTTTAAATGGTTTTTTTCCATGAAAGGAAAAATCAAATCGTGCAGGCCCAAGATCAAAAGTCCAATTTTGTAAAAAAGGTTCATTTAATGCAGCATTTTCCATAATTGAATATGAGGCGGCATGTAAAATTTTAGCAGGCCAACCGTAAAGGCCATTTTGATTTTTATTGATAAGATAAAGAGTTTTTTTACTTGAGTAATTAAGTACACCGGCAACCGATCCCTGCCAACATCCTTTTAAAAACACTTTTGTCCAGCGGGTATTTTTGGGTTTGTTTATAAGCGCTCCCACGCCGGAAGTCAGGCCTCCGAAAGCTATATTATAAACAAGTACTGTTCGCTCCTGGTGTTGAGCAACAGCCTGAAATTGAAAAAAAAATACTAAGACGACCGCAGACCTCATAACATAATATGTACGTCCAAATTAAACGAAGCGCATCACTAATTCAATATATTATATACTCTCGCTTCGTATGGTCTAAGGCTTTCACTCGTTGCAGGTTCTTTATAATTATTTAAAAGAAGCGAGGCTTTTGTAAAATCAATCCTGCTGTGCAAGGTGGCAATTTTGTTTTTAAAGTTCAGCACCACCAAAAAAATTTTACCATCAAGTTCTCTTGTATATGCATATACATCAGGGTTATCTTTATCAATTAAAGTGTATTTTCCATACGCCAGAACGGAATTAGCTTTTCGCAGCTTAAATCGAATGTACTTTAACAAACTTATAATACCTGCGGCAGCCCGGATTACCACAGAATCAAAAGGTACTTTTGTGCCATAATTTTATAAATGAAAATATTGCTTGTAACAGGTTTATTATTTTGCCTGTCCACTTTTGTAAATGCGCAAACCCGGCTTGCCGGAAAAGGTAAAATTTACGGAGTAGTAGTTGATTCATTGTCCAAAGCTCCTTTAGATTATGCGACCATTTCTGTATTTTTAAAAGGAGAAAAAAAACCGCTCACTGGCAGCACTACGAACATTTCAGGCAAATTTGAAATCACAGGCATAGCCAATGGCAACCTTACAGTGGTTGCCGAATTTATCGGTTATAATATTTTAACGCTTGATGATATTTTAATTGACAAAGACCATCAAACCATAGATCTTAAAACCATTGCGCTGTCAAAAAAACAAACTACCCTCAAAGCCGTATCAATAACAGTGCAGGGTAAACTTGTCGAGAACAAAATTGATAAAATAATTTTCAATGCGGAACGGGATCTTACGTCGCAAACAGGTGTGGCCACTGATGTTTTAAAGAAGGTGCCACAGGTTTCTGTGGACGTAAATGGCAATGTAGAATTAGCCGGCAGTTCAAGCATCAGGTTTTTGATTGATGGTAAACCTTCATCGGCTTTTGGCAGTAATATTTCAGATGTGCTGCAATCTATCCCGGCCAGCCAGATCAAAAGCATCGAGGTAATTACCAACCCGGGCGCAAGGTATGATGCACAAGGCCTTGGTGGTATCATCAACATCATTTTAAAAAAGAGTAATGCCCGTGGTATCAATGGAAATTTATCTTTAAGTGCAGGTACCAGGATGGATAACGGCTCCTTCAATTTCAATGCACGCAGGGGAACGTTTGGCTTTAATGCTTTTGTAAGTGGTAATGTGAGAACTTCAGCCAAAACACTTACTGTTTTAGATCGTACATCCGGCGATACTTCAGGAATTAATAAAGTTTTATTACACCAGGTCGGTAAGAATAATTTTAGAAGAAACGGCTACCAAACCGGCGCCGGCTTTGACTGGACCTATAAAGAGACGCATAATTTTTCAGGCGCATTTTCCTTTAATAATTTTGGAAATAATGGTGCAGGCTTGCTGCAACAAACTATCAGCAACTATAATAATGGAAATCTTAATTCTATAACGACGATAAGAAACGATAACAAAAATAATTTTCGCTTTCACAACGCAGATGCCAGCCTTAATTACAAAAATACTTCTTTGGAACACATTGTTGTTTGATGGTGCGGGCGTGATTTGAGTGATCAACATTCAAATTGCTTCCGTTTCAGCCCATATGTTTAGGAGAAGAAT
>JANLXV010000400.1:0-1957 GCA_031365305.1 Chitinophagaceae bacterium | reverse complement strand
TCCATGAATTATAAGGTAAAGACCATTCCTAAATTTGAAAAAGAACTTAAGCGCCTTTCAAAAAATTATCCTTCACTCAAAAACGAGTACCTGGCGTTATTGCAAAGCTTAAAACAGCAAACTAAACAGGGTATTTCACTTGGTCGTGATTGTTATAAATTACGTTTATCCATTGCCTCAAACGGCAAAGGGAAATCTGGCGGAGCAAGAGTTATTACTTATTTACAGATTTGGCAAACAACTGTTTACCTCCTTAAAATTTTCGATAAATCTGACCATGAAAATATTCCTGACAAAGAGCTCGAAGAAATACTTAAATGGATTTCTAATAAATAGTATTCTAATAAAAAATACGACTTCTTATAAGCATATATCTACGAATAAAAAGTAGCCAAATAAGAGGTTAAGCTATTTCATCAGCTCTAAAACAACAATTGATTTACCGACAAGTTTTAAAGATGATATATTATCTATCACTTCATTGGTGATAATGTTCTTTGCTTTTTTAAAACCCTTCATTCTTTCTGCAAAACGATTCGTATCAACTTCTTTTTCTTTATCCATGCTATTTGTAGCTACCATAATTGTTTTATCTGCATTATATTTAAAGTAAACATACACGCCATCCTGCGGCACATATTGCATGAGATTTCCTGAATGAAGTGCAGGTGTATTCTTCCTGTAATTGGCCAGAGTCTTCACATAATTAAAGGCCTCATTTTCTTTAGCGCTTCTCCCCTCTGCTGTAAACTTATTCACTTTATCGCCGGCAAAACCACCGGGAAAATTTCGGCGGACTTCTGCATCACTTGGGTTACGTGTATTCTTCATAAGAATTTCTGTACCATAATACCATGACGGGATGCCACGGGTGGTGAGTAACCAGGTTATACCAATTTTATATTTGTCAAAATCATCGCCAATTAAAGATAGAAAGCGATCCATGTCGTGATTGTCAATCTGTGTTACCAGCTTCATCGCATCTTTATAAACCCCATCCTGCGCAAGCGTTTGGTATAACCTGCTTACGCCCTGGTCCCAACCAAAATTTTGATTTAAGGCATCTAATATTGCGCCGTTCAACGGAAAATCTAATGTACCCGGCAAATTACTTTTAAAAGGAAAAGCTACACTACTCTTCACAAAATAAGACAGGGCAAAGGGATTAGCCGCCGTTGATTCTCCAAACAATAATATGTGAGGATACTCTGTAATTAAGGCCTGGTTACAACGATTCATAAAAGCCTGGTCGTTGTACTTATAGGTATCAATACGCCACGCATCCACATTAAAAGTTTCAGTAGACCATATTGCATGTTGAATTAAATAATTTGCCAGAAAAGGATTGCGTTGATTCAGATCAGGAAGGAATGCCGTGAACCATCCATCCAATAATACCTTGCGATCTATCTCTGCTCCATGAGGATCGCCAAGCGCCTGCTCTTTATGAGACGATGCTGTAAATGCTGGCCACCTGTTAAACCAGTCTTTTGCAGGCTGATCTTTATACATCCAATGATCATCACTTACATGATTATATACCGCATCCTGTACAAGTTTAAACTCTTTTTGATGCAGGGCCTTTGAAAATTGAATGTAACCTTCGTTACCGCCAAACCTCGGGTCAATGACGTAATGATCAGTAAAATGATAACCATGATAACCAGCCTGCATGCGGTCTGGCGCTTCCTGCTTTAAAGTTTCATCATTTATAATAAGTGGTGTCGGCCATATCGCCGTAATGCCTAATTCCTTTAAGTAATCAAGGTGATCAGTCACACCTTTTAAATCTCCGCCATGCCTGAGTATAGGATTATTGGCATCTACATTTGTATCAAGCATGTTTAAGAATCTGTCGTTCGTTGCATCACCATTTGCAAAACGATCAGGCATCAGCAGGTAAATAAAATCTGCAGAAGTTATGCCCTCACATTTCAACTCTTTTGTTCTTGCTTTT
>JANLXV010000359.1:0-3028 GCA_031365305.1 Chitinophagaceae bacterium | reverse complement strand
CACGTATCCTCCCGTTTTAGAGTGGGCATATAGGCTGTCACCTGCCGCTATATATACACAGGAAGCAGATATAAAGTAACCTTGTATATTTATAATATCCGGTTGTAAAAACTGCATGCTGAATACCACGTTTTCCTGCGCATCTAACACCTCAATAAAATGATCTTCGGCGTGATAGGTAGCGTGCTCTTCAGAAAATATTTTAAGATGCTGCTTGTTTACATTGCCGAGTACTTCCTCACTTACCAGGTCCTGGAAACCTGTACTGGCAAAGAGCCTGTTGCCTTCTAAAAAAATAAAGAATCTTGTTGGGTCTCTTCTCCGCTTCATTGTTTCACAGGTTGAAAGCGCCATTGGCGATATAGAGGTGCCTCGTTTTAACTGGTCTAACGGCAAGGCCGTTTTGTAGGCGCCAAAATGTAATTGAAGCTGTTGTTTATTTTCAACAAATGCTTTCGGAATAAGGAGACCGCTGATCTTGTATTTAGGATTTACAACTTCTTCATTGGTATTTAACGTATATACATTATACCTATAGAACAGAAAGGTGATGTATAAGATCAAGGCTACTGAAAAAAAAGCAATCGTTTTTAATGGATTGTATTTTATCCATCTTTTGATGCGTTGAAAAATATTAAGATGTCTTTTTTTACGCCAGTATTTTTGCGAGCCCGGCAATCTTCCTTTGTCTTCACTATTTGCTTCCGCTCTTTCCTGGTCACTCAATGGCTATGAATTTATAATTAGTTATTGGGTTATTTACTGTACCTGAGATATTGGTCTAAATTTTTAACGACGAATTTGTTGAACAAAAACCACACAATAAAATAGGTAAATGTCCAGCCTAAAAATTTTGTTGTCGCTACACCAAGATTGGGAATTAAAAAAAGCAGCGGCGCCACGCATGACATGCCCCATACCCGGTTTAAAGATTTTGTATAGATGTATTTAAAGATATAACCTATCAACACACCGAAGCCAAAAATGGGAATGAACATCAGGTAAGGGCCAAAATCAATATAGCGTTCTGCAACAGACCCTAAGCTAAAGCTCGCCCCCTGTTCTGCTCCTGAAAATTGACGGCCAGTGTACTTGCTCGTAATATAGGAGTCATCAATCACCTGCTTATCAGGAAAAAAAAGTCTTGGTTTAAACACGTGTTCAAAACCACCCATCAGCAAGGCGCCATCTTCATAAGGAATATTTTTGGGTACCTGCCCTACTGCCATGGCAAAGTATTCGGTATAATTAACCCGGTTAGCCAAAGCCTCAACGCCACCCTTAAATTTATCGGCAAAAGTTTCTGTGGTGAAATTAGTTCCGACAAGATCAGTTAGCTTCTCGAGGTTTTCTTCACGATCGGTTTCTACTACGGCAAATGTTCTTTCACCACCTGTTAAAAATGCCCTGTAATCGCCCTTTACCACTGTCCAAATCACCATGATAAAAAAAGCTATCACTCCAATAACTCCAACTAACAATTTACGCCGGCTATTCATCACAAATGAAAAGCTCAGGAAAGAAGCTATGGCTACAAATAAATAATCTTTAAAGGATGAATAAAAGCTGGTAAAACTTAGCAGCACTTCTACTGCCAAAACCATATAGACATATTTTTGATTGGTGGGAAATAATGCCGTGTGCATAATTAATAAAGTCAGGAAGGCCCACTTCATCCAGATCAGGCCCACTCCAAGTTGTGCAAAGCCTCCCCACGAAAAAATACTTACACCAAGTATTGACCAACTAAAGGAGAAAACGCAATAAAATAACAACAACTTTGCAGGATCATAATTTTTCATGTCTGCAAATACATTTTTAAGCTTCTGAATTTCCAGATTCCTTACGGCTAAAAATAATCCTGATGAATAAAAAAAAGCGGCAAGCATACCGAGGTAGGTTGTATAGATAAATGTTGCAGGGGTTAAAGTCTGCTGAATCATTGGCTTATTAAAAACTGCCCCAAAAAGCAGCAACGTGCATACCGTCATCCAATAAAAAGCTAACCCAATAAATAAAATTTTTGGTTCATTATCTCTCCACGAAAATTTGACAATATATAAGAGCAGCAGAGATGCAATAGCAAACATCAGCTTATCCGGCGATAAAATTAGAATGCAACCTAATAAAATGGATAAGCCGGTAAGATTCTTCATCAGGAATTTTTTTTATGATCTGCCCAAAATTCTTCCGGCCACTCTCCCTGCCTGATATTGATTGGTAAACTTTCTTTTAAAACATGGAGATACCGTTGTTTTAAAATGTTTGCAAGATAGTTCGGGTCATGATTAGAAGGGTGAGAATGTTTAGACATCTTTTCAAGCATTTTAGCCTGGTTCTTTCTAACGTAAGCGCCATGATGAAACATGCCTACTGTTACCGGGCAATCAATAAATCCGAACATACGGCTGCTAAGTTTTGGATTTATATTAAGCTTTTTAAAAAGATCTTTAATTCTTTGTTCATTCCAGGTGATCTGTCTTCTTTCTTCAAACATAATCCCGGCTTTTACAAAACCGAATACATGATGAATATAAATATCTTCAGGCACACGGCTATTCCAGTTAAGGCCATACTCGTAGGCACTTACCCGCATGGCACGTGGACGCTTTAATGCGAGATAATCTATAATAGCAGGAAAAGTTTTCACATCATATATTTCATCGGCATCCACGATCAAAAAATAATCAGGCGGCTTAAAAAATCGTTTCACCTGATTTATCGAAACTCCATGCGGACGAATGCCTTTTGAACCATCGCATAAAATGCTCATCATTTCATGGTTCCTTGAAGCCGTTTCATCATTATAACGTCGTGTTACCACATGTATCTTTCCTTCAGGATCAGGAAAATTTAAAGCATATTGGACGGTGTTGTCCGGCACAACTATTTTGCCGTAGTAGTCCCTGTCGTATTGTGTGATAATGCTGATGCCTGAACAAAAAGGATACATGCTTTTTAGAAATTCAATAATAAAATCTTCCTCATTTAAAGCAATGCATATTGCATGTATTCTCAATCCTGGCAT
>JANLXV010000357.1:0-1869 GCA_031365305.1 Chitinophagaceae bacterium | reverse complement strand
ACAAAGGAATATAAGTAACAGAATCCATTTGCCTTACATGATCCGAATTGATATGCTCAAGCCCAAGCTGCTTTAAACCCTGCACACTCAGATCAGCATTATATCTTACATAAAGAAAATGGCGTTTGGTGTCCTGCGTTAAGGGATAAATATTCCCCTGCTCATCCATAGGAATCATGTAGCGTAATTCACGATCTATTGGTGCGCCAAAAGTACAACGACCAACGGTGCGGCAATTGATGTCCTGGTCAACCTGCATGGCATACATGAGGTTGTTGGGTAACCCTTTGGCAGCTTCAAGCAAATTATCGTAAGAGCCTTCGCTTGGCGCCGAACCTGTGCCGACAGATACTATCAGCAAGTTATTTTCACCAGTGGCCCAGTTTAAATTATAGGCCGGCTGCGTGGCCATGCGGTACATTAGGAACGCAGGGTTGTTGTAAGGTGTAACGCCGCCATCAACAAATACAAATGTTTTTTCAGCATCATGTTCATCCCATTGCAACACTTCTGGTGGAAAATAAACCGGTGCAGCCGTGCTGGCTCTTATCAATTGATAGAGTTTAATATTGGCGTTACAATCGGGCCTGTCCGGGTTATTATACAGTGCCTTTGGATTGTTGCTGATCGGCCAGGGTGAGTCGGTCGTGCGGTTCATGGTAACCACTACCAAAAGGCTTTTGTATTTTCCTTTGGACACATGCATATCGGTATCGCCGCCGAAAGTTTCTTTCAGCATGTCGAGCAAAGGCCCTGATTCATATAACGATTTCCAGCGCTTCAGGATAAAGCTTTTATCAAACATGTCCTTACCTTTCTTTAAATAAAAGTCAAGTAATTCCTGTGTTGATAAACCGATGGATAGCCCGGCAGCAATAATAGCTCCGGTGCTCGTGCCGCCGAAATAATCAAAATAATCGCTCAGCCTGAAATCATTGCCGGCGTTGAGTTTGGCTTTTAACTGCCTTTCCATTTCGGCTAATATTTCAAGCGTGATGATCCCCCTGATTCCTCCGCCATCAAGAGACAGCATTTTGCGGGGTTTGGTGGTTTCATAGCGTTCAGCAAGAGGTCCCCATACTGACATAGCTTTAAGTTTTAGACAATTAAGTTACAGAGGTTTATTGCTTCTGTATAATTTTTTATGGTGCAGGAATGTTGGCCTGATAAAAAATAATACAGAAAATCTCCATCAATTCACGCCGCCACTTTTCACTTTTTGCGGTAAATACAACCCTTGTGTTTATTTAAAAGGTATGGTTACAGCCTATTACCACCAACTACACATTCTGGTTATTTATAGCTACTCCTGCTGTAGACATTTAGGTATAAATTTTTAAAATCACTTAAATCTTTTTTATGAAACTGAAAATCATTTTAGCAGTTGCGATATTCACTATTGCATTTACCGGCTGTAAAAAACATGATACACCCGGGCAGGAGGTAAAAAAATATCCGGCAGATGTAGCCAACGCCTGGATGCA
Source organism: Chitinophagaceae bacterium (assembly GCA_031365305.1). Taxonomy (GTDB): domain Bacteria; phylum Bacteroidota; class Bacteroidia; order Chitinophagales; family Chitinophagaceae; genus Ginsengibacter. Next base: position 385 of record JANLXV010000357.1, on the reverse strand, counting down.
AATGCATATACGATTAACCAGGTCTACGCCGGGTTATAATTCGGTTGTAAGTAATCGCTCGTTTGGGTACGCCGGCCTAACGCTTTATGAATCTTTGCAACAAGGTATTCCGGGCTCACGTTCCCTGTTATCCCAAATAGGCGGCACGCCGGTAGCGATTGACAAAAAACGTGACGAGTATTACTGGCCGGCAAGCGTTAATGCAGCAATGGCTATGCTCACGAAAAGTTTTTTTGAAACGACTTCGCCGGCCAACATGGCCAGCATAGATTCTTTAGAAGCCGTTTATTCAACGAAGTTTCAAAGCGAGGCCGATGCATCAAAAATTCAGCATGCGGTGGATTATGGTCACCGGGTAGCAACGGCAATTTTTGCCTGGTCAACA
>JANLXV010000576.1:0-1573 GCA_031365305.1 Chitinophagaceae bacterium | reverse complement strand
TGAATTATTAGTCAATCCTGGCTTTACTCCGGTTGGCACTTTAGCTCAGTTGGTTAGAGTCCCGCACGTGCGGGATTAATCAGAGGGTCGCTGGTTCAAGTCCAGCGGGGGGAGCAAAGACACTGATGAACTCAGTGCTTTTTTAATTTAAGATGCTATGTATTATTTATACATCCTGTTTTCGGAGCAACATAACCTTTAATATGTAGGATAAACTCTGTACAACTTGTTTCACTAAAAACTGCAACAGAACTTTCTTCTTAAACCCAACTTAATAAAATACATTTCCGTAAACGAATACGCCAAAAAATGTAATATACCGGACAGAACAGCCCGTAACTATTTTGCAGGTGGTGAGATAAAAGGAGCTTTTCTAAAATGCAAATTCTGAAGGTAACTATAAAACCATTTTGAAATAGATTTCGGGTAACTAGCCCAACTGGCTTATTTTGCCAGCCGGTTGGTCGGCAGAGGAGCAATCTGAATTCCTTTCGTACATGTTTACCTGCACTTTTTTTAAATAATTACCAAAAAATTTGTTTTATCTCAAAAATCTTGTACTTTGTCCCTCCTTCACTGTACAGTGTAGCTGAAATAGCAATCCAATATTCTATCTGAATCTTTGCTGATCTGATATCCTCATATTTTTTAGTTTCCCGTTAAATCCATCCTGTTTATAAGCCCTTTTTTACGCTTCTGACGCCCCCGCTTTAAGTACAAAATTCTATTAGTTTATTTTTCTGTGATTGATCACAGGATTCATATTTTTTATTAATTATTATTTAACCAAAACACAAACAAAATGAAAAAGATCACATTAGTTTTAACCAGCTTTATTCTTGTTGGCGGCATGATTGCCTTGACTTCTTTTAAAACCCTGCCACCTCCCGGGCCATCTGCCAATGGACAGGCTACACTTACTTTACCCTATCTGAATGGCACACAACATTTTTCTTTTCATGCCAAAAAAGATGGGTCGGGTAATGTTACAGGTTCATTTGAAACCAAAAGTGCCGGCCAGGATATCAGGGTACATGGCAATATTGATTGCCTGAATGTTTTAACCGATGGCAAAACAGCGATAATGACCGGTGTTGTAACACAGGTTGTAGGAAATGGTTTTCCTATTGCTGCGGGAGACCGTATTTATTTTAAAGTACAGGATAATGGTGAAGGCGCAAATGCTACGGATGATAAATTTTCAGATTATTTTATTTTCGGGGGTAGTTGTACTAATAACTTTAACCTAACCATGAACGCAATCACAGGAGGAAACATCCAGGTAAAACCTTAAAGTATTTACCGGTTTTTTTTAATAATTTTAAAGCGGTTTGGGTACATGCCCGGCCGCTTTAAAATTTTAGTTAGCCACAGCAATGAATAGCAGGTTTACCAACATATTGCTTACTTTAATTTTAATGGGTGCTACTCCATTATTTGCTCAAAATGAAAAGCAGGTTGTTGGAAAGACCATGGATTCAACAAGCACTTCCATACAGGGCATATCCGTTAAGCTATGGATACCTGGCTCAACCGATACTTTACAAACTGTTTCGGGCAAAACAGGTGCATT